>URKL01000139.1 GCA_900548485.1 uncultured Succinatimonas sp. | reverse complement strand
ACTGCTATACCTACTTTGAGATTGAGAGAACCTCTGGTAGTGATTTAACTGAAAATTACAGATGGAACTTAGGTACTCGTTATAGCTTCTAAGCTCAAAAAACTTATCTTTTTACTCGAATTTTTTAAAGTTTTTATAAAACACTAATTCGAGTTCATAAAAGTCCGATCTTTCTAGGTCGGACTTTATAACTCTTCTCCAAAGAAGTTAGCAATATCCTCTTTTTTTCATTAAATCTATAGATAAAACATTAACAATAATTTAAGTTTGTTCCTCTTTTCTCTCTCACAATCCTGACTTTCATTAATTTTTACCCAAACATAAGAAGCTCTGCCGTACTTTATCAAAATCTAGGTACACAAAACTTTGTACTTAAAGATCATAAGAAATTTACCATTAATTTGGCTCTAACTTATTAGATAACTGCAAGAGCAGATGATTTTTTTTCTTAAGCCTCTACATTAAGTCGGTAATTGCTAGAAGGAGTCTGGTAGAACACCACTACGATATAACGATATCCAACCTATGATAGATTTTAAGACTTTAGTTTTAACTGAATATCGATTCACTTGTGATCTGTTTTACAAAAATTTTCTTTTTTTGACTACAAAAAAAATTTTTATAAATTGTTTATTAACTTTTAACTATAAGCTTGCGATCTTCTTTGCAAATCAAATAATTGGGTATTGTAAATTTAATAGTGACGTATAAACTAAAGATACGAATTTATTTGCATTTCAACAAAATTTATAAGTATTACTAAGCTTTTGAGCTTTAATAGGAGCTGTGCATGGCTTTAGATAAAAAATCCTATATCATTCCTTCTGTATTATTAGCAGAGGCCTATTATCGCCGTAAAGATGATGAAAAATTCATCATCTCCAAAGTAGAACATGTAATTCAAGATGGCTTTTTCAAATCTCTAGAGTTGCTCCCTATTATTGATGCTAAGTTAAGAAAAAAAGTAGCTTCTGCTTTAAAAACTAAGGGTTGTAAGATTTCAAGCTGTGTAATTTGGGCTACTGAACGTTTATGTGAGCCTTCAGTAAATCTCAATGCTTTAGATGAAGCTCAACGAAAAAAAGCTGTAGATGCAGTAAAAGCTATTTTAGATGATGCCTGTGAAACTGGTGCTACGCATATTGGTATCAATGCAGGACCTAATGTCGGCATTTTAGAAAGATCTTCTGCCTATAAAGCTTTAATTGAATCCGTTGGAGAAATTGCCACTTATGCTAAAAAGCAAAACATTACCGTGCTTTTAGAGCCTTTAGATCGTTTTGCACATAAGAAAAAACTCTTAGGAAGTACTCGCGATGCTAGAGAATTATTTGAAATAATCTCTAAAGAACACACAAACGTAAAATTGAGCTTAGATACAGCTCATACAGCTTTAAATCGTGAAGATCTATGTGAAGCTATAGATTTAGTTGCTCCTTTTGTTGAGAACATTCATCTGTCAAATGCTGTCTTAGATTTTAATAATCCTTTATATGGCGATAACCATATTTTGCCAGGTTTACCAGGATTTTTAACTGTAAAAGCAGCAGAGCAAATGTTCTCTCATGCTTACAAAACTAATATCAATCAAGACAGTGGTATAAAAGCTGCCATTGAATTTAGACAAGATGATATAAGTTTAAACGATCGTGCTTTTGAATATGGTACCGATTTCTTAAAACAAATTATGCTAGAGTTCTATCTTGCAAAATAATTTATCCCTCGCCTTAGAAGTGAAGGATTTCTAACTGATTATGTTAAAGCAGAACTTTTAGTTCTGCTTTTATGATTGGAATTCTAAAATAAAAGATAAATATCTACTTTACAGCAAAACCCACAAGTCATAAGAGACGCTCTTAGATCATACAAGCTTTACCTCAATATGATTGCTTTGCAAAATTTCTCTAGCATTATCAGGCAAAGCGCTATCTGTAATCATCATATCTAATTCACTTAATTTAACAGCTACATAGGTAGCTACCTGTGAGTATTTTGAAGAATCACAGATTAAAACTTTTCGTCTTGCGGATTTTACTGCAGCTTGCTTAACTATCACCTTATCAACATCAGGCGTAGTAATTCCACGATAATCCCAAGAAGATGCTGATAAAAAGGCAATATCAAAATTCAAAGACTCAATATTACGTGCAGCTAAAAGACCTACTGCTGACATATTTTGTGGACGTAATTGTCCTCCTGTATGAATAACATTATTCATTCCATTATCAGAAAGGAAATTTAATACCGCAAAATCATTAGTAACAATAGTTAGATCTTCTCGATTAGTTAAAAAGTGCGCTAATGCTAAAGATGTAGTTCCTGCATCTAAATATATGCATGCTCCCTCAGGAATAATGGTCGTTGCATAGCGACCAATACGCTCTTTTTCAACCGCAGCCATTTCTGCTTTTGCTATACGCGAAGGCTCGGTACTAAGTTTCTTCGAAATTTGTACACCACCACTTACAGAGACAACTAAACCCTCATGCTCAAGCTTTTCAAGATCTCGACGTACCGTCATATGTGAAACAGCTAAAATATTAACTAAATCATTAATTGATACTGCGCCTCTAAGCTTCACGCAATCTAAAATCTTTTGCCTTCTTTCAATAGGTAACATGACATACTCCAAAGCTATAAGGAGAAAAATACTAATTACGTTAATACAATTATAGAATACACAAATATTAACATGATTAAACATACATAAACAATTTTTAACAATAAATTACTTATAAAAATTAAAAATCCTTCTGGTTTATATCACAACTTTAAGATTTGTTAAATTTTGTATTTTATATAATCATTGATATATAAGCGCTTTTATTAACATACAAAAACATAAATTCAAAACTTTGATCTCTTTCACAACATTCTAACAATATTTAACTAAAATTAACATAGTTATATTTTTCCACCAAAAAGAGGTCTTTCTTATGAAAATTGCGCTGGTATACACCGGTGTTACACCGCAGTTAATTGAGCTTGTTGAGCGTGAGGTAAAAAAACAGTGTGGTGAGTGCGAACTCATTACTCTTAAGGATCCTTCTATCATTAAAGAGGTTGCTGCAGCCAATCGTGTAAATACTAATCCTGCTGCAAGATTAGTATCTATGTATATGGATGCCTGCCAACAAGGTGCAGATGCAATTTTAAATATTTGTTCCTCTGTAGGCGATGTTGCCGATTGCTCTCAATCAATTGCCAAATATGTTGGTGTGCCGATTGTCAGAATTGACGAAGAAATGTGCCGTGAAGCTGTACGTCAAGGTAAAAGAATCGGCGTTATGGCTACTTTAAGCTCTACATTAAATCCAACTAAAAATACCGTTTTAAGAGTTGCTCGTGAAATGGGTAAAGAAGTAGAGATGGTTGACGCATTAGTTGAAGGTGGCTTTGGCTTAGATGAAGATCAATTTAAAGCCTTAATGAGCAAGTATGCTCAAGAAATTGCCCCTAAGTGCGATGTAATTTTATTTGCCCAAGGCTCCATGGCCTATTGTGAGGAAGATATTGCCAAGTTAACCGGAAAAGTTGTTCTCTCTTCTCCTCGCTTTGGCGCAATTGATTTACGTAAAGCCTTACAGGTTAAAGGTTTACTCTAGGAGGTAATTTCATGCGTATTAAACTATTAAGCGCAGCGGTAATGTTGTCTGCAGGCATGTTTGGAGTTGTAACTCTCACAGGTTGTGATGAGGACTCTAACGTTACTGTTATCAATTTCTCCCATACCCAAAGCCCGAATTCTTTAACTGACTTAACTGCTATGAAGTTTAAGGAAATTGTTGAAAAAAATTCTGGCGGTAAGATTGAAGTTCATATTTTCACAAACTGTGGTTTATCAGGTGGTGATTTGACTAAGGCTTTGGAATTAGTCCAAACTGGTAATATCGATATTCACTCCTGTGCTCCTGCAAACATTGCAAACTACGATCCACGTTTTTACGCTTTCTGGTTACCTTTCTTATTCCCAAATCAAGACAACTTACTTAAGTTCTGCTCAAGTGAAAAGGTTTATAAAGAAGTTAACTCTTGGTGTAATAACATAGAAATGGAAATGCTGGGTATCAACTCCGCAGGTTCCCGTCAAATTTCTAATTCCAAAAAAGAGATTAAAAGTCCAAAAGACTTAGAAGCTATGAACATTCGTGTTCCTGGTGCTAACGTCTTTATCTCCTTATACCGCAATTACTTCCATGCTAACCCTACAGCTATGGACTTCTCTGAGGTTTATACCTCATTACAACAACAAGCTATTGACGGTCAGGAAAACCCGATTGCAGTTTTCGCTTCTTCTAAATTCGATGAAGTACAAAAATATGTAACCCTTTGGGATGGTGTCCGTGATACCACCATTTGGATTATGTCATTAAAAACTTTAGAAGACTTACCTGATGATAGAGCTCAAATGATCCGTGATGCAGCTAGCGAAGCTTTATCTTGGGGTAACGATTATTTGGCAAAAACTGAAGGTGACATTATCGAAGGCTTAAAACAAAAAGGTGTAATTATCACCGAGCTTTCCGATGAAGTTAAAGGTGAGTTCCAAGAGCAATGTAAAGGCATTTACACTGAATTTGAACCCACTATTGGCAAGAATGTCATCGACCTCTTCACCAAAGGCTATTTAGAGGATTAATTATGAAACACTTTTGGAATTATTTTGAGGAGTACTTGTGCTCTATTGCGCTAGTGATAATGTCAGTGGTTACCTTTATCAACGTTTTCTCACGTAAGGTTTCCTTTATTAACTTGTCATTCACTCAAGAGTTAGTAACTACCATGTTCGTATGGGTCTGTTGCTTAGCTGCAGCTGCTGCTTTTAAGACTGACTCTCATATGGGCTTCTCTTATTTAACTGACAAGCTTACTGGCAAGGCTCGCAATATCCAAAGATACACTCGCGTAACCTTAATTACAGCAAATTACTTAATTTGGTTAATTTGGGGTATCGATATGGTCTATCGTCAGGCCCATTACCATATGTTAACTGGTGTGTTAGAAATGCCTATTTGGATGATCGGTATTGCTATCCCACTCTCTGCTGTACTTTCAATTTTCCGTCTCTGGCAATATACCTATAGAGAAGAACGCGGTACTGCCAAGAAAGAGGAGTTATTATAATGACCGAGATTATTCTGTTTGGCTCTTTAGCCGTGATGATCTTCATCAATATCCCTATTGCCTTAGCCTTAGGTTTAGCCTCTATTTTCACCTTGTTATATACAGGCGATCCTTTAGGTGTAGTCCCTGCAATGATGCAAGCCACTGTGCAGAAATTTACTCTGCTCACTATTCCGCTCTTCATTTTAGCAGGCTCCTTAATGGACAAGGGCGGTATTTCTAAGCGCTTAATTAACTTAGCAAACTGCTTCTTCGGTGGTGTTCGCGGTGGTATGGGTTTCGTAGCTGTTGTTGCCGCTATGTTCTTCGCTGCTATCTCAGGTTCTGGTACTGCTACTGTTGCCGCTATCGGTTCTATCCTTATCCCAGCTATGATCAAGGAAGGTTATGATGAAGGCTTCTCTGCCATCGGCACCAGTCTGGCGCTAAAGGGCAATATTCTCG
>URKL01000138.1 GCA_900548485.1 uncultured Succinatimonas sp. | reverse complement strand
TCAATTTTATTATTGAGCTCTTCGCCCTTATCAAAATATCTACGAATTAAAGTAGAGCGATCGATACTTAAAATATTTTTCCCAACACAACTATCATCAATATTAAAAATATTTTTAGCGCTTTCATTTATACTGATAATTACGCCTAAACCATTAAACAAAACAAGTCCTTCAGACATGCTCGCAGTAATGGTCTGCATTTCGCGAGATTGTCTAGAAATTTTATCTATCAAATCGTTAATACGTTTTTGATGCATATCAATACGTCTAACCAAGGGTTCCAACTCAGTATAAACCTCATTTTGTAACGGTCGATTTAAATCAATAGCATTAATTGGCCTTACAATAATTACTGATAATCGGTAAGCAATGAAAGCGGAAATAATAGCAGAAATTACAACAATACCGATAAAACACCAAAATAAACTCCAGGTCATGCTAAAAACATTTTCTGTAGTAAAAGAGGTTCTCAAAACCTCTCCTGAATTAAGTTTTACCGCATAATAAACAGTTTCTGTATCTAAGGTCTCAGAATAGCGTTCAACGGAACTAGAGCCTTTTTCGGTAGCTTCAATAAATTCCTTGCGATCACGGTGATTTGGCATTTGTTGTACTTTTTTAACCTTACTGTCAAAAAACACTGTGCCATCTGGATTTATTAAAGTCACACGAAAAGATCCATAGCTTAGATCCATGATGTAATATTTACTAAAATTGTTAACATCATTTACTAAAGCTTCTGTGTATTCATAAAGCATATGCTCATCATTTTTTTTCATCAAATTATGAGCAAACCATAACGCAGAAGCTAAGCCTATGATCAAAAACAATAATGTAGAAAAAAATACAGCTTTAAAGACCTTACTTATCAATTCTATGAACCAACCTTATAACCTACACCACGTACAGTCTTGATAATGTACTCCATTTCGCCTAGTTTCTGCCTCAAAGTACGAATGTGTACATCTACAGTACGACTTTCTCCGTCATACTCTGTACCCCAAATTCTATCAAGCAATTGATCACGAGAAAAAACACGACCCTGTCGTTTTAACATTAAAAGCAATAATTCATATTCCTTTAAGGTCAGATCTACAATTTGTCCATTCACTTTAACCTCATGATTAGCCTCATTCAAAGATAATGCCCCAATGACGATTTCCTCAGACTGGACATTACCATTACAACGCCGTAAAACGGCGTTGATACGAGCAACCATTTCAATTAAAGAAAAAGGCTTAGTCAAATAGTCATCTGCTCCTAAATCTAGGGCATTCACTCTCTCATATTCAGCACCTTTAGCTGTAGCCATAATTACCGGAATATTACGAGTTCTAGCCCCAGCACGGAGGCGTTTTAAGATATCAATACCACTCATATCAGGTAGCATGATATCCAATAAAACTAAATCAGGGATACGTTTTTCTACTGCGGCAAAGAAACTGGTACCGTCGGCAAACACCTCCGTTTCCATATTCATAGACTGTAAAGTGTACTGCTCAATCTCTCGGATATCGGTATCATCTTCAACGCAATAAATCATAGGCTCAAATCTCCAACCGTATTAATTTTGCCAGTAACGACATAAGAAACCCACTTAGCAATATTACAAGCATGATCTCCAATGCGTTCTAAATATTTTGCCATCATAATAACATCTAAAGATAGTTCAGTATCTTTTTCACATGATCTGGCTTTTAAAATCAATGATTTTCTAATCATTGAGAAATATTCATCTACAGCTTTATCTTGTCTAATTACAGTCTTAGCTAAGTCCTCATCACGATGAACAAAGGCATCAATAGCAAGCTTAACCATAGAAGAGGCTTCTTTAGCCATATTATGTAAAAGATTTAAATCTTCACCTTCATAATTGTAATCAAAACTCATTACAATCTGAGCTACATCACTAGCTTGATTACCTATACGCTCTAAATCAGCAACCATTTTTAAAGTAGCAGATACTACTAATAAATCTATAGCTACTGGCTGCTCGTGAAGAATGATATTTAAACATAAAGTTTCGATATCACGAGATTTTGTATCGACATCATAATCAGCTCTATATACATTTAAGGCCAATTCACGATCACGCTCTTTAAAAGCTTTAAAGACGCTATCTAAATTATCCTCACATAAAGAACCCATTAAAATTAAACTATTATTTAAGCGTTGTAACTGCTCATCTAAATTCTTTCTCATTATCCAAATCTTCCTGTAATATAGTCTTCAGTACGCTTGTCCTTAGGTTTTGTGAATATCACATCAGTTTTATCCATCTCCACCAAATCTCCTAAAAGGAAGAAAGCAGTGTTATCAGAAATACGCAATGCTTGTTGCATATTATGAGTAACAATAACGATGGTGTATTTCTTTTTAAGCTCTAAAGCCAATTCTTCAATTTTTCCTGTTGAAATTGGATCTAACGCTGAGGTCGGCTCATCCATTAACAAAACATCAGGCTCAACAGCTAAGGCTCTGGCAATACACAAACGTTGTTGCTGACCACCAGATAAACCTAAAGCAGAGGTTTTTAAGCGATCTTTTACTTCGTCAAAAATTGCAGCTTGTCTTAAAGAACGTTCTACAATTTCGTCAAGTTTGGCACGATTTCTAACACCATGAGTACGCGGGCCATAAGCAACGTTGTCGTAAATACTCATTGCGAAAGGGTTAGGCTTTTGGAAAACCATACCTACATCTTTGCGTAACTTACTAACATTGAGGTCACTATTAACTAATTCCTGCCCACGGTATTTAATACTACCTTCAAGTTTTACCTCAGGAATTAAATCATTCATACGATTTAAAGTACGAATAAAGGTAGATTTTCCACAACCTGAAGGTCCAATTAAAGCAGTGATATCATGCTCATTTACCACCATATTTACATTGTGCAGTGCATGAGTATTGCCATACCAAAGGTTAAACTTTTTTACATCAAAAATGGTTTCCATGATTTAACTTGCCTTTCTTTTCTGAATTCTGCGTGCGAGGAATGTTGCGAGTAAATTGATAAGTAAGCTCATAAATAAGAGAATAGCGGCAATCACAAAAGCTACTTCAAATTCGCCCTGTTCTTTTGCATAAACATAAAGAGCTACTGTAAGTGTTGAACCTGCAGATCCCATACCATCAAAATAACCATTTAAAGTATGAGCAAAGCCTGCGGTGAATAACAATGCTGCAGATTCACCTAACATACGACCAATACTTAAAATACAGCCAGTTACAATACCTTCGATACAGCATGGTAGAACCACAGTTCTGATTACATGCCATTTAGCAGCGCCTAAACCAAAGGCTCCTTCTCTATAGGATTGCGGAACTGTTTTTAAGCTTTCCTGTGTAGTACGAATGATGGTTGGAAGATTCATAATCATCAAGGTTAAAGAACCTGCTAATAAAGAGGTCTGTAAACCAAAGAACTGACAGAAGATCAACATTCCCACCAAACCATAAATAATAGAAGGAATACCGGCTAAAGTTTCAATACAATACTCGATTGCTTTTACTAACTTAGGTGATCTGGCATATTCGGTTAAATAAATAGCTGCACCTACACCCATTGGGAGAACAAACAATAAAGTTGTGAAGATAAGATAAACCGTATTTAAAATATCTGGCAAAACACCAATGGTATCATTTAAATAACTTGGAGATGTTGACAACAAATGCCAAGAGAAATACGGCACAGATTTAAAGAAAATGTATGCAATCATGAAGACTACAATACAAATTGTGATCGCAATGCATAAATATGTCAAAGAGAGCATATTTGCCTTGTAGATCTGACGTTTGACCTGAGAAACTGACATTACTTCTTATATCCTTTCTTAAGCATCATGTTTAAAAGAGCATTGATCATCATGATGAAGACAAATAGAACCAAAGCAATTGAAAATAAAGCTTCACGTTGAAGACCTGAGGAATAGGACATCTCTGAGGCTACAGCGGTAGTCAAGAATCTTACAGATTCAAAAATGCTTGGCATATTAGCTACATTTCCTGCAACCATCATTACTGCCATAGCTTCACCAATAGCTCTACCGACACCTAAAACTACAGCGGCTGCAATACCACTTTTTGCTGCAGGAACCACAACTCTAAAAATGGTTTCAATCTTATTTGCACCTAAAGCTAAACTTCCTAATTCATATTCAACAGGAACTGCTTCAATGGCGGTAATCGAAACTTTAATAATAGATGGTAAAATCATTACAGCTAAAACAATAATTGCTGAAAATAAAGAAGAACCATCAGGAATATTAAATAATATTTGTACACAAGGGACTAAGACCAACATACCGATAAAACCGTAAACTACAGAAGGAATACCGGCTAAAAGGTCAATCATGGGGGCTACAATCAATTTAATTTTTTTAGGAGCCATCTTAGCGAGATATACAGCTGAAAAGAAACCTAAAGGTAAACCTATAACGATTGCGCCTGCTGTACCATAAACAGAGGTTAAAATAAAAGGTAAAATACCGAACTGTGCGGGATTTGCTGTAGATGCCCACTTAGTTCCGAATAGGAAATCAACAATACCTATCTTAGCAATTGCCGGAAGACCTGCGATAATCAGATAAACACAGATCATTAACACAAAGGCGATATTTACTACACCTAGGATTAAAAATACCGTCGCAGCAATAGATTCGGTATTGAAAATCTTTTTTGAATTCGATTCTATCATCGTAACAACCTTTAAAAAAGCGGGGTTATACCCCGCCCTTTCAGAGATAATTTATATTATTTAGCTACCGGAACAACACCTGCTTTAACAATCAGGTGCTCAACTTCCTTAGATAAGGCATAATCAAAGAATTTTTGTGCGTCCTCAGATAAGGCTTTGTCTTTAGAGGTAACGAAAACAAACGGACGCTGTAACTTATATGAACCATCCTGAACAGTTGCTTCAGAGGCATTAACACCATTAACAGTTAAAACCTTAACCTTCTTACTTACAGCAGATAAAGATGCATAACCGATAGCGTTAGGATTCTGACCTACAGTGGTGATAACGTCACCTGTGGAGGTTAATTCCTGACGATACTTGCAAGCATCCTTAGTAGAAGTTACAGTTTCAAAACCATCTCTAGTACCTGAACCAGCTTCACGACCAATCAAAACAACCGGAGCATCAGCACCGCCTAACTCTTTCCAGTTAGCAATTTCACCTTTGTAAAGCTTACCAATTTGCTCTACAGATAAATCTTTTAAGTTGTTTTGAGGGTTTACTACCATGACGATACCATCTAAAGCAATAGTGGTACCAACTAACTTTTCCTGCTCATCAGCTTTTAAACCACGAGAGGATAAACCGATATCAGCTCTGCCTTCTAAAGCAGCAGCAATACCAGCACCAGAACCAGTAGGATTATAGGTAACCTGAATATCAGGATTGGCGTTGTGGTAAGACTCACTTAAAATACCAATAACCTTTTCCATAGAGGTGGAGCCATCAGTAGAAACATTAGCAGCATATGCTGAACTTGCAAAAGCTACGCCACAGGTTAAACAAACAACAGAAAATAACTTAGAAACTTTCATAATCAACTCCAT
>URKL01000137.1 GCA_900548485.1 uncultured Succinatimonas sp. | reverse complement strand
GGTGCTTTTATAAATACCAATATCAATGGTACTTTTAATTTAATTGAAACAGCTCGGCGTTTCTGGATGGAAGAGCCTTTTAAATTTAAGGCAGGTTGTGAAAATAATCGCTTCCACCATATTTCAACTGATGAGGTTTATGGCACCTTAGGAGAAACTGGTTTTTTCACTGAAACTACAGCTTATGCGCCTAATAGCCCTTATTCAGCCTCAAAAGCAAGCTCAGATTTTATCGTAAGAGCTTATCATCATACATATGGTATGAATGTTACTACCTCAAATTGCTCGAATAACTATGGCCCTAAGCAACATGATGAAAAGCTGATCCCGCATATTATTAAGATGGCTTTAGAAGAAAATAATTTACCTATCTATGGTCAGGGACTTAATATTCGCGATTGGTTATATGTCTTAGATCATTGCAAGGCTATTGATTTAGTTTTTCATAAGGGTGTTTCTGGTGAGACTTATAATATTGGCGGTCATAATGAACGCAACAATATTACTATTGTAAATACCATCTGCAATATTTTAGATGAATTAAGACCTAGAGCTAATCATAAGAGTTATAAAGAGTTGATTACCTTTGTAAAAGACCGTCCTGGCCATGATTTACGCTATGCAATCGATCCTGACAAGATTGTTAAGAATTTAGGTTGGAAGCCTGATGAGACTTTCGATACAGGTATTATAAAAACTGTTAAGTGGTATTTAGAAAAGTTTAGTAAGTAATTTTTTGATTTATTAAATTTTTTTTAAGATATCCTCGTACTATACACAAGTACGAGGATATTTTTTTAGAGCTTATGGGTCTTAAACACTAAGGTGTTAAAGGAGAGCGGTGAGATGGTAATGTCAGCGCCTGTAGACTCCTTAGGTTCTATTTTTTTGCTTGTAAGGTTAACTGCATTAGGTTTTTCAAAGCTATTAGTCGCATTGAGATCGTCTCCGCATAAAACCTCCCATTTAGATAATTTAGGATCGCAAAAACCATCGAAGCTCAAATGTATAGAAGCCTCATCGATATCAGAGATATTGAGTATAAACATGGTAAGCTCGCCTTTTTCCTCATTAAATACAGCAGCGCTTTGTAAAAGCTTTGCATCTCCATGCACAGTATCAAGCATGGGTACACGTGCTGGTAAATGTAAAGCCATACCACGGCCATAACGACTTACAAGATAGAAGGGATAGAAGATACTTTGCTTGATAACGCCACCGCCACGCTTAGTAAAGATTGGAGCTATAACATTTACAAGCTGGGCTAAAGAGGCCATTTTCACTCTGTTGCAATTATTTAATAAGGTGATCATAAGGCCACTAAATGATAAAGCATCAGCTAGAGTATACATTTGCTCTAAAAGCGGAGGAGCCTTTTCAAAGCGACGGGAAGGATCTGCTTCAAAGTAATTAGTCCAAGGCTCGGCAATATTTGACCAAATATTGTATTCATCAAAAGAGATCATCATTGTCTTTTTTGAACGAAGCTTTGCTTTTACAAAATCAGCTGTAGAGGTGATGGTATGAATGAAATTATCCATAAGCACACCTGAGGCTAAAAAGTCGGTGATTTTACCTGTGGTATTTTCAAAATAGTGATGGCAGGAGAGAAAATCAATATGATCATAAAGACCCTCAAGAACAACTCTATCCCATTCAGGATAAGAGGGTAGAGCTGTGGTGGCACTACCACAGCCTACAAGTTTAATCTCAGGATCAACCCAGCGCATGATCTTAGAGGCTTCACGAGCTTTTTTGACATAATCCTCAGCATCCAGATGACAAGTCTGCCACGGCCCATCCATTTCATTACCTAAACACCAGAGTTTGAAATTATAGGGTTCAGTACGGCCATGTTTAATTCTCAGATCACTTAGAGCTGTACCTGATTTAATATTACAATATTCGATAAAATAGCCTGCATCTTGAGGAGTTCCTGTACCTAAGTTGACAGCCACCATTGGGCTTAAACCATAATTTGTACACCAAGAAGCAAATTCATCAATACCAAATTCATTAGTCTCAGTGGAGAGCCAGGCATAATCAAGACGCACCGGACGCTCAGACTTAGGTCCTACACCATCACGCCAGTTATATCCTGACACAAAGTTACCACCTGGATAGCGTACAGTACTTATATTAAGCTCTTGAATTAAATGGGCAACGTCCTGACGGCATCCGAGATTATCGGCACTTACATGCTCTGGTTCATAGATACCGCTGTAAACAGCTCTACCTAAATGCTCAACAAAGGAACCAAAAACCTCATTTTCAACCTTGGAGATGTAGTTGCCTTCAACTAAGGTATAACGAATATTGTGTTGCATAATATTTTCCTAAAAGTAGCGACCGTCACAGTCGCCATTTGAGTAATTGTTATAAATTCTTGAAAAATAAAATTTATAAAAATCTATAAGTTAATTTTTAGCTTAAAAAGCTTTTAGTTGTCTTAAATTTTCCAAAACTTGCCTAAATTGTTAATAAGCATATTTAAGGCTTTTTTAGATTTAGATAAAATTTAAACTGCGCTCTCTTTTCCATAGAGATCTTGATTGATTTTTTGCATCATCTGACGGTTTAACTTAAATAAATAGTGAGTTACCAGGAAGTTTAAGAGATAGCCTATAGCAGGGATCCAAGACATTAAGGCATAGATACCATCCATAGCAGAGTCAGTTTGATTTAATGCATTTGCCTCATAACCTGAGATTGAGAGTACTAAACCTACTAAAGCGCCACCTACAGCTAAAGCTAGTTTTAAGGTAAAGAGATGGCCTGAGGCACATAAGGCTGAGGCTCTTTGATGTAACTTCCATTCACCATAATCATCAACATCACCAATAAAACTCCAAACTAATGGGGCACAAATCTGATGGATAAATGAGAGAACAATAAAGAGTACATAGATAAGCACTACTTGATTTGATGGGATCACCAAAAAGAGTAGTGATAAAAACATGCAGATAAACTTAACCCATTTGTAAACAGCTACTTTATCAAAACGGTTAGTTAAAAATGAGGTTACTGAAGCACCACCGACATTGCAGATAAGTCCTACAGTTAAAAAGGCAGTAGCTGCAGCATCACCAAAGCCTAAAACATATTTTGCAAAGTAAATTGAGGCAGCTCCTCTGATGAAGGATGGAAGGCAGTCTAAGAACATTAAGCTTGTGCTTACAAACCATTGATCGTTATGCACAATGGTCTTGAAGTTATCAATAAGACCTTTTTGTTCCTCTTTAGGATAAATTCTCTCCTTAGTAAAGAAAAAGCACATAGCAAAGAGCACCATAGCAATTACCGCAAAGATGCTAATTACATAGAAAAAGCCAATTTGACGGTTAACTTCACCGCTATCATCTGCACCAAAGAAGTTGACTAAAGGTAACATAGTAACAGTGCAGAAAATACCGGCTAAACCAGCACCTACAAAGCGGTATTTTTGACAGGCAACACGATCATTTGGATCAGCTGTAATGACTCCTCCTAAGGAGCAATAGGGAATATTTACACCAGAGTAGAGCAAAGAAAGCAATAAATATGTAGCAAAAGCATAGATTATCTTCGCTGTTGGAGATAAATCTGGAGTGTAGAACATCAACATGCAGGATGCTACAAAGGGGATGGTCATAAGCGCAATCCAAGGGCGGTAGCGTCCATAGCGGGATTTGGTTTTATCGATAAAAGCACCGTATATAGGATCAAAAATTGCATCAGCAAAACGTACCACTAAAAACATTGTTGCAACAACAGCTGGAGTAAGTCCAAAAATATCAGTGTAGAAAAACGATAAAAACATCGTAATAGGCATAAAAAGCATATTACAGGCAGCATCACCAGCACCGAAGCTGGTCTTCTCTAAAAACCGCAGTTTTGAAACAGCATTTTGATTGTTCATAATTAGATCTCCATCTAAAAGATGACTTTAAATTAGATGGATTTGATTTTAAAAAGATGTTCACTCTTAATTTTGTGAGCTATATCTTATGGCAATAGCGCTGTGTTTTAGCAGATCCTCTATGTGCAATTTTTCTCCGTTACAGACAATTTTTTTTGTCCATAAAAGCGAGACTATGTTTATAATTTTTACAAAATTCTGATATCTATCTTTAGGTGTTGACCTTTTTTCGGTTTTGGCGACGATATAAAGCTGGAGGAATGCCAAAGAGCTCCTTAAAGGAACGATTGAAGTGGGAGGCTGAGGAGAAATGTAAAAGGGAAGCTATCTCGGTAGCTTTAAGATGGCTGTCTGTTAAAAGCTCCTGTGAGGCTTTAAGTTTTTCTTTAAGGATAAATGCGGAAATGGTAATCCCTTGATGGTTACGGAAGATCTTTTGTAGATAATCAGTACTTAAATTACAGTGGCTGGCAATAGAGCTTATATTGATATTATCAAAAAGATGTCTGCGTATAAAATCCACAGCCTCATTAACATGAGTATTGTGATTTGGGGATGCTTGTTGCTCTTTATAGTTTTTGACTTGTAATAAAAATGACTTAGCAACTTTAGTGCGTAACTCAAAGTTAAGTTTTTTAGGATCTATAAGCTCAACTGACATAAAAAGCTTATCTGAGAGGGTATAAGCTTCCTCAGGTGAAACTCCTGCGCGAATAGCTGCTCTAGAACAAAGTACATTTACAAGATGACAATGATTGCGCAGAGATCTATCCTCATTTGGGCCTAAAATGCCATGTTCTCCATGCGCTGGCAGGTCAAAAGCAAATTTAAGCTTATTTAAATCGCCTTCTATGACTGCATCTTGAATGAAGACTTCGGTTCTGTATTGATTGTGAGGTTGCAGATGTTTGGGAAGCTTAGATGTGAGATCTGAAAACTCCTCTGGTACATACTGTTCACAGTCTAAGGCTTTACTTGTATAAACTTTGTTAGGGAGATCTGACATAAGACAGATTTCAGAGAGCATCCTTAAAAATAAATTAACTGCTTGTAGACGATTGGCAATTGCATTTTGTGAGAAATTTGGTTGTATCTCTGATAATAAGGTACTGTCAGGGAGGACTATGATAATGGTTCTTAAATCACAAAGTTTTATGGCGGCAAAGCTTTTTCCGTGAGAATTTAAAGAGAAATATAAAGGATCGGCTACATTACGTTCAAAGTTTTGTGCACTTTTTAAGACATAGTTTGAATCAAAATGTTGCTTAATCCCATGTGGCAGATATTCATCCTCAAGACTTTTGCCGTCGGCACTTACAATAAAACATGGTAGTTGTACACAGGAAAAAAGCTCAAGTAGTAAAAAACGCACATTCATAAGCAATATCCTCCTAAATTTACATACATAGAGACAAAATATATGTCAATTTTAAAGATCTTGATCCGCTTGAGTGTATTTTGCAACGGCATTATCTTTTCTACTATCAATATATTCAAAAAAAACATGAGAATTTGTTTAACTAGGAATTGAGATTGTTGAGCAGAAATATCTAATAGTGCAAGAAAAAGAGAGCTTAGGACTATGACAAGTTAGAAGATAATTTTTGCACAAGAAAGGAAAAGTGAGAATTGATTAGATGGTCGGTGATATAGGATTTGAACCTACGACCC
>URKL01000136.1 GCA_900548485.1 uncultured Succinatimonas sp. | reverse complement strand
TCACTTACAAAGCTATAAGGCAGCCCTGCATTTTCAGTGATAAACTTAAAGTTGTGCACTAAAAATGTAAAATAGCTCACAAATTTATGTTAAAGTGCATAGCATAAAGATTTCGCACTAAAAAGATACATAAGAGGTCTGTTGTTATGCATTGTGACACTAAAACAATCATTGAAAGCCTAAATACAGCAGTGCTTATCACCGATAACTCCTTAAAAATTATCTTTGCTAATGCTGCCGCTGAGCAACTATTAGGCATGTCGCGTACACGTCTTTATACCTTAAAATTTAATGAGCTTATTGATAAGGAAGAAACCTCTCTTTTAAACGCTATAGCTGATACTGATACTAAGCAAGCTTCTCCTGGATTTATCGCCACAGGCATATTATTGTCCCCAGAACCTGGTCGCTCACTTGAAGCCTCTTTAAGTTTTAGCCCTTACCCTTCTAAACGTGGTGCACTTATTTTTGAAATATCTTCACAACCGCATCAAGAACGTCTAATGGCTGAACAAAGTATGAGGGATCAACACAATGCCGCACGTAGCCTGATTCGTTCATTAGCACATGAGATTAAAAATCCTCTAGGAGGCATTCGTGGAGCTGCGCAACTTTTAGAAATGAGTTATGGCCAAATTGAGGGCATGAAGGATTATACAAAGGTCATTATTGAGCAAACTGATCGTTTAAGAGATCTGGTAGACAAATTATTAGGTCCACAAAGACCAAATCCTTTAACTTCAGCGAATATTCATTTTGTAATAGAAAAAGTACTAGCTTTAGTTAACATGCAACCTTTAGGGGAAATTCGTATTCAAAAAGACTACGACCCCTCTTTGCCTGAATTAGCTTTAGATATTGATTCTATACAACAGGTATTGCTCAATATAATCAATAATGCAATCCAAGCAATGCAACAAGCTCATACCCCTTATCCTGTTATTAAAATTAAAACTCGTGCAGGATTACACAATATTATCAACAATGAGCGTTATCCCATTTCGGTAGAGGTTTCTATCATAAATAATGGACCTCAAATTCCTGAAAGTCTCAGACATAGAATTTTTTATCCGATGGTAACTACAAAAAGCGATGGTAATGGCTTAGGCCTATCCATAGCGCAAAACATTGTCGAACGTCACAGCGGTGTATTGCAATGCACATCCACCCCTCAACAAACCTGTTTTAAAATTATTCTCCCGCTGATTACGGCGAAAAAACACAGTGAGGAACAATGATATGGATCCGATGATTTGGGTTGTCGATGATGACAACAGTATCAGATTTGTTTTTGAAAAAGCTCTTGCAGTAAATCATATCCATTTTCGTATTTTTGAAAGTGGCGATGCTGCATTAGAGGCTATGAAAGAAGAACATCCTGACGTTATCATCTCTGATATCCGCATGCCTGGTACCGATGGCTTACAACTTATAAAAGAAGTTCATAAAATCGATGCTAATATTCCGGTTATCATTATGACTGCCCATAGCGATTTAACCGCCGCTATAGACTCTTATGAATCAGGAACTTTCGAATACCTGCCCAAGCCTTTTGATATTGAGCAAGCTATCGCTGTTATCAGAAGAGCAGCTGTACACAGAGTCAATATGTTGCGCTTAGCAGAGGAAAAGAATAATCAAACGCAACCACAAAGCAATACAAGCGATGAGGCAGAAATCATCGGAAAATCTCCTGCTATGCAAGAAGTTTTCAAATGTATAGGTCGTATTGCAAAAACACATTTACCTGTACTTATACATGGAGAGGTAGGAACTGGAAGATCTTTGGTCGCAGCAACCTTACACAATCACAGCGATCGTAATCAAAAACCTTTTATCTCTTTAAATATGTCCACCTTACCTCAGGAAAATATTAAAACTGAGATCTTTGGTGATTCACGACAAGATATAAGTCATTGTGCCTTATTACGCGCGCAAGGCGGTACTCTTTTTATCAATGAAATCTGTGATATGCCCTTAGATGCGCAAACTCGTTTATTACAAGTTTTAGAGCATCAAGAGTTTTTACCTTTAGGAGCAACATCTCCTGTTAAAGTAGATGTACGTATCCTAGCTGCCACCTCTGTAGCTTTAGAGCAAAAAATAGCTGCAGGAAGTTTCGTTTCTGATCTGTTCTATCGCCTCAATGTGATCAATATCAACATGCCTCCTTTAAGGGACCGTAATAACGATATTCCGATGTTGGCAAAACATTTCTTAGCTCAAAGCGCAATTGAGAACAAAACTGAACCCAAAAAATTAACTTCTGAAGTTTTAGTATTTTTATGTCGTCAATCTTGGCCAGGAAATGTAAGACAGCTCAAAAACCTCTGTAAATATTTAACTATCATGGTTACAGGTCGTGATATTCAGTTAGTTGACCTTCCATCAGAGTTTTTGCATGCTAACAATAATCAGGTAAAAGCCGCAACTTCCATAAATGGTTCCTCTCGCGAAAATACGTCTTGGCAAGAACTTTTACGTAATTGGGTTGATGGTCGCCTTAAAGCTGGAGAGCATGATATTCTATCAGAAGCTGTACCTGAATTTGAAAGAGTAATGCTTGAGGCTACCTTAGCCTTTACTGGAAATCATAAACAAGAATCAGCAAGACTTTTGGGTTGGGGGCGAAACACTCTAACGCGTAAAATAAAAGATCTAAATTTAAAATAGGATCAAAGCTTGCCTTTTTAGGCAAGCTTTATGTTTTTAGGTTTTAGCCTTCCTGCTTTTCTGATAAGATCAAATATCTGCAAAAAATTCCATAAATCAGACATTCCTCTTTTACATATTTTGGGTAAAATTACCCTCAAAATGTCATTTACAAGCAAATAATGGACCGTAAGACATGACCGACAAGCTTGAAGAAAAAAAATTAGATTTTCGTAGAACCCACTTTGTAACAAGTGCCGCAAAGCTATCACAACTTCCTGAGGATGCTGGTTCTGAAATTGCCTTTATCGGCCGCTCTAATTCGGGCAAATCATCCTCTTTAAATGCTATTTGTGACCAAAAGCATCTAGCTAAAACGAGTCGTACCCCTGGTCGTACCAGGCTTATTAATCTCTTTGAAGTATCTCCTGGCAAAACCCTAGTCGATCTGCCTGGTTATGGCTATGCTGCTGTTCCTGAAACTATGAAAAAACAATGGCAGGATTCCTTAACTCAATACTTACAAAAAAGAAAAGCTCTGCGTGGTATTGTGATTACTATGGATATTAGAACACCACTACGCGATCATGATAGACTCATCATTGATTGGTCCGTAGCAGCTAATTTACAAGCTTTAATTCTTTTAACAAAAGCTGATAAATTTGGTGTCAATAAACGCAAAGAAGTTATGGGCGATCTTAAAGTACAATTAAGTGAGTTTGGTGGCAATTTCACTATAATTCCTTTCTCTGCTTTAAAGAAGATCGGTATTGATGAGGCTAGAACTGTTCTCAATCGTTGGTTCTCAATGTTTCCTGATCTTAATACCTCTAATATGGAACAAGCATAATGATAAAAGGAACATTATTCATTATTTCTGCACCTAGTGGTGCAGGTAAATCCTCTCTTATAAGTGCTCTCTTAGAAAGATTTAACCTTGACGATAAATTAAGATTATCCGTATCTCATACTACCAGAGCTATACGTCCAGGTGAGGTTGATCATGTTAGTTATCACTTTGTATCCCAAGAGGAATTTGATACTTTAGTAGCTCGTAATGCTTTTTATGAATATGCTAAGGTTTTTGAAAATTCATATGGCACCTCTAGAGAAATTGTTGAACAATGGCTAAATGAAGGCCATGATGTGCTACTTGATATTGATTGGCAAGGCGCCAGACAGATCAGAAAACAGACCCCTGATGCCCAAGGCATCTTTATTATTCCTCCCTCTTTAGAAGAATTAGAACGCCGTCTAGTTAATCGGGGAACCGATAGTGCCGAAACTATTCAAAAACGCATGTTAAAAGCTACAAATGAAATTTCTCATGCTGATGAATATGAACATATCATCATCAATGACAATTTCGAACAAAGCCTCTTAACTTTAAGATCGATTATTTTAGCTAACCGTGCTACACGTAAAAATATTTTAGAACAAGTAGAAAGCATGTTTCCAAAGCCTTAGGCTTATACAAACTAAATGTGTTTGTGTATAATTGATAGGATCTATATCCTGTTTATTACTTGGTAAAAGTTTTTAATACAGAATTTTTTATTTTTAATGCAGTCTTAGCACATAACGACATAAAGACCTAAAATATAAATGTCGGTTGAAAATATTTTTAAAGACTGCATTCTTACACAGGTAAAAAAAATGGCAAGAGTTACAGTTGAAGATGCCGTAAACAAAGTCGGCAATCGTTTTGATTTAGTTTTACTCGCTGCAAGACGTGCAAGACAGATCTCCTTAGGAAGCAAACCTTTAGTTGATGAGGAAAAAGATAAACCTACTGTTATTGCCTTACGCGAAATTGAGGAAGGTTTAATTACCGGAGAATTCCTTGATAAACAAGATCGCAAAGAGCATTTACGTGACAGTTCTGCTCATCCAAGCGACAACGAATTTGCCCCTATCGATGGTGTAGAGATGTTTAACTAATATAGGGATGAAATATGGGAGAGAGCATTTACCAAATTTTAGAACAAGGTCAGAGTGCAACCTCATTGGCCTTAGCCTCTCCTAATTTTCATTACTATGCTCCTCTACGCGAAATTTTTTCTTCATATTTAAGTGCAGAAAATATTATTGCTGTTGACAAGGCTTTTGTTGTAGCAGATTTTGCACATGCCCCACAGCGGAGAGCTTCAGGCGAACCTTATATCATCCACCCTATTGCTGTAGCTACAATCATTGCGCAAATGCATCTGGACACTGAATCGCTGCAGGCAGCTCTATTACATGATGTTGTCGAAGACACCAGCATTGGAGATGAGGATCTAGAAAAATTTTTTGGTTCTACTGTAAAAGAGCTGGTTGAGGGTGTAACCAAACTTGATAAGTTACGCTTTCATGATTACAAAGAGGCTCAGGCTGAGAATTTCCGCAAAATGATCTTAGCTATGACTAAGGATATTCGCGTTATCCTTATCAAATTAGCAGATCGTACTCACAATATGCGCACCTTAGGAGCATTACGGCCGGATAAGCGCAAACGCATAGCTCAAGAAACTTTAGATGTTTTTACTCCTATAGCCAATCGTCTAGGTATTTCTGATATTAAGGCTGAACTTGAAGAGTTGGGGATGGCTTCGCTCTATCCAATGCGTTATCGCGTTTTAAAATCTGCAGTGATGCGTGCCCGTAATAATCGCAAAGAGGTGGTGAATTCCATCTTAGAAGCCATCAAAGCGCGTTTAAATGAAGCTGGTATTCAAGCTCGTGTTTTAGGTAGAGAAAAACGTCTTTTATCCATTTATCGCAAAATGGTCAACAAAGAGCTTCAATTCCGTGAAATCATGGATGTTTATGCCTTTAGAATCATTATAAAAGACGTTGATACTTGTTATAGAGTCTTAGGACAGATGCATAATCTTTTTAAACCTAGGCCAAATGGTTTTAAAGACTATATAGCTATCCCTAAACTTAACGGCTATCAATCTTTACACACCTCACTCATAGGACCCCACGCGTTTACATTCCGTATGCGCAGGTTATAATCTATCAGTTCCACCAGTAGCATACG
>URKL01000135.1 GCA_900548485.1 uncultured Succinatimonas sp. | reverse complement strand
AAAGCTTCTCAGGAGATTCTACCTGGTATGATGTAGGAATGGGCGTAGATTTGGCAGTTAGAGAAAACACTAAGCTTTGGTGTGATGTTGAACATAGCTTTGGAGGAGACTTAGAAAATAGCTGGCAGTTTAATATAGGTGCTCGTTACGAGTTCTAAGACTAAGTCATAACCTTAAATAAGTCCGGCCTTTATAATGGTATGAACTTTGTTATCGATCTGAGATGATCACTAACGGGGTTCCTCGGATTTTCACATTTTTTATGTCACATGAGTAAGTCCGAGATCATAGCCCCCACGAGTTGGGGGCTATGTATTTCTAGTGGTTATTCAAGCTCACCACCTACAGCCTTTAGCTCAGGATCAGCGCTAGTATAATCATCTGATTCCCCCTCATCATCAGCAACGCCTTCTTTGGTATATTTATAATTAGCCTCAGGTAGCTCTACGCCAAGTGCTTTATATAGAGTCTTGTATTTGTCTTGGATCTCATCAAAGTAATAACCATCTTTAAAGCTAGTCAGCATAATAGTATCTAAATCAGCTAACAGTCTTGCTTGGCTGTAGTTATCAAATCTAACATTGTCTTTCTTAGCTTCATCTGATTTCTCATACTCTCTAATTCTGCAGGAGATGAGATTAGATATAGCTGTAGCAAGAAGCTGGCATAGGAATCTACCTTGTAGAGTTCTATTATCAGATACATAAGGACGATTACCACCTAATCTAGTTTTAAAGGTTTCAAAGTTCTGCTCTACAGTCTGACGTCTGTAGTAGGCAAAATAGGCTTCCTTGGCATCTTCAACCGTATCACTGACTAATACCATGACTCCTTTGTACTTGATGTAATCCTTGATTTTGTCATTATCAATGATTGCATAACCATCAGCATCTAGCTTGCAATAACCATCAATAAATCTTTGCATAGAGCCAATATTAGCAACAGGTGGATCTAAAGTTGCCTCTGTTTTAGTTGTATCATCATTTTTACCTTTACTCTTAGACTGCTTCTGCTCTTGAGCTAGAGCTACAGTAGCTCTTTGCTCTAATATCTCTTTAATAGCCTTGTTGTATAGATCTTTAGCGGAGGTTACATTGAAACGTAAGCCCTTAAAAGCCTCATTTTGAATATCCTCGTTAAAGTAGATATGTACATATAAATCAAGCTCTTCAGTGTTGCTCTTGTTCTTACCGTTTACAGGGAAAGGATCGTACTTGTATATGACCTTTTTAGTACAACAAGTCTGCTTTAGGTAATCGTCATAATTGTTGCAATCTCTTAGAGCCTCTTGAACCTTATCTACTTCATCTAATATCCATCTATTAGCCATTCTGCTACGCATTACAAAGCTATAGTCATGACGTGCAAAGTCCTGTAGGTTATCATCAGATTCATAACCTCTATCGGTTACAAATATATAATTAGCATTAGCCTCATCTTCACTTACGCCAGTTACTAAAGCTAAGTCTGCAAGTAAGTTCTTAACTGTTGATACATCAACAACATTGCCCTTATAAATCTTACCGTATATAGGTAAACCATAGCTCTCTTCACAAACAAGTAGGAAGTTGATTTGCTTAATATCATCACCATCCTTGTTGTGACCATACTCTGCATAAGATAACTTCGTTGAGTAGGTAGATATGGAAGTTGAATCAAGAGCTAAAAACATTCTCTTATAAAATTCATCACCAAATCTCTTACGGTACTCTCTGTTAAGAGCTTTAAATAAGGAAATAATGTCATTCTGAGTAATTCCCTTAAATAAAGTATTTAGCTGCGTATCATTCATTTGATAAGACCAAGGTAACCAATGAATTTTAGAGAAAGGTGCATAACCATGCATTACATTGGTTCTTTGGATAATCATGTACTCAATTACAGAGGCTAGCTTAAAGCTACGATTAAACTTGTTAAATACTTGTCTTAAAGCATCACCAATACCTATTTGAGCCATAATCTTGTCTATAGCCCAGGTAGCACCAGCAAGTTTTTTTTCAACTTTTACTGGATTGATTACATTATAGGTCTCAGGATCGCGTGCTTTGAACTCTAATCCATTCTTTGAAGTATATACATCAAAGTTCTCAAGCTCAGGATGAGCTTTAAAGAACTCCTCCTTCCACTCAATCAAACCATAGCGCACGTTACCTTTAACCTTACCTACAGTTTTTTGGCTATCTCTTTTACATTTTTTTGTAGCAGGATCGTAATGAAAGGTGTAAGTTTGAACATAGTAGTAGCGGGTACCGTGATAATCAGAACTGCCTACTTTGATAGGAGGTAGCTGAGGTTTTTCGATTTGAGCCATAAAATTCGTCTATATAATATCTCATGATTTATGAGATATTATAACACAAAATAAAAAATGGAATGCAATTTTTATTTCGCATTCCATTGCAGTTTGTGGCTATTTTTATCGCTTTGATCAGTCGCTCACATTTTGCTATGAGATATTATTTAGAAAATCCGAGTCATCAGCTACAGAAGGGAAGTGCTGTCAATGCGAATACTTTAATTTCTGTGCCGATAGATTTTAAAAATTCGTACTACCTCATACCCAAAAAGCATGAGGTTGTGATACAAAAATAAATACCCGGATGCACATATGGCAGTTGCCGGATTCAATCTTGACTTTGTGTGATTTTAGCTCACTAAGAATAAAAATTCTAGCTATTTCCTTTAAAAATTGATTTATATACTATTCATGATACCTCATTTTTCGCAAAAAACAAGCTTTTTTGTGCAATTTTTCATTTGCGAAAAAATAGGATTCAGACATAATTCTAACTATTTGTTTCGATAAAAAAATAGTCAGAGTTGCAATTATAAATCAATTATTTAAAGAACTGAAACAGATTTTACCCTGGGCTCATTTGTAGATAAACTTGTTAAATAACCTAAATCATATTATGAAAGTTAAATAATTTATATACAGCTGATTATTATATCTAATAATCAGCTGTAAAATTTCATTTATTTGCCAAGGTGTTTACCAAAGAATCTGGTTAGATTTTTATAATGGTCTTGAAGCTCTTTTGCCGTTGGCGGCAGTCCTAGGTAAAACTGACAATGCGACTGACCCTCGTATACAATAAGGTTATTTTCAATCCCTGCTTCAAGCAGTTTTTGCTGCATTCTTATCGTATTGCTTAAGAACAGATCTCGTGTTCCTGAGACTAGCAGAGTAGGTGGAAAACCAGAAACATCGCCGTAAACCGGTGATAGATATGGATCTTTTAAGTCATTACCTTGGGCATAAGCTAGAGCGGCATCATCAATCCAGCCGTCATAACCTACAAGAGTGTTATCGACAAGTTCATTGGTGTAGTAGGAATCTCCAGTTTTAGTCAAATCTGTCCAAGGTGTACAAGGAGCGATAGCTCCAGGCATTGCAACTTTGCTGTCACGAGCCTGCATAGCAAGAATCAAAGTCATGGCACCGCCGGTTGAAGAGCCGAACACACCGATATTTTTACTGGGGTATTTTTTAAGTAGTTTTTTGTACACTGCAAAGGCATCGTCAATCGCTGCAGGATACGGATGCTGCGGAGCCATTCTGTAGTCAACAGCAACGACTTTATAGCCGCCGATTCCTGACAGCATCACGCCTTCATCAATACCGGCAATACCAGGGTTTAATACATAACCGCCACCGTGAATGAATAAAATTATCTTGTCTTGATGATTTTGCGGAATGGACGGCGGGGTAATAGTATAGGTATGAACATCGCTGATATATCCTTCGTTGATGCTCACGTTGAAATAATCAGCCATTCTTTCTGAGTTATTTCTGCTGTGCTGATATGAGGCATCAATTAGAGGAAACCATTCTTCTGCTGATTTTATGTTGAATTTCCAGTTGGCGTTTATTGCTCCGATGCTTTTTTGCATATCAGGGCTTACCGTTTCTGGAACAGGGAAAACTCTGTCTATGTCTGCAGCTTGGGTGATTCCCGAAAAAAGAATCCCGAATGCAAGTAAAGTTATTTTATGTTTCATTTAATCACTAGTTCCTTTGTTTTGTTCATTATAAGTAATACAACAGGATAGAAGATGATGATCGATAGGAACTTGTTCCCTATCAGAATCGTATATGTAGACCTATATCGCATACGACGTATTTTTTAGGTATTATTCTGTAAAAGATATTAAATTTATCTCATTGCGGTGTTCATGATCACAACTTGCTTTTAAAACTCTTGTTGATCGCTAGTAGGTTTACATTTTGAACACGATTCCAATATATATATTTTTTTTAGGCAAATATTTTTATTTTTCATTTTGAATCTTGTTTGTTAAAGGTTATTTTCAGTGGCTTTTGATATCTGTTCCAACTAATGTTGATCATTTTAATTTAGATTTTACTTATTTTCCTGTATATCCATGTATCTGCCGTTTATATAGTGATCTTATTAATAGTGATAACAAAGTAATTAACTTATTTTCATGTAATAGTCTTTTAGAATCCATATTCAATGCTTTCAACCCTTGATTTATCTAGCTCTAGCTCGATTGCAGAAATTGTGGATTCTAATGTTTTAAATTCCAATTCTTTCTGAACAGACTGCTTAACCCGTTCATACGGTTTAGTAAATTCAAGTATGCTCTTTAGTGAGTCTTTAAATTTCTCAAAACTACAGTAAATAAGCGACTTTACAAACTTTTTGAAGCTTTCGCCTGCATAGTAGCTAATCCTGTACAGCGATAGCTTGGCTTTTGATTTAATCTGCAGGACAAAAGTATAAAGCACTTGTATCAAGTTAACGATTAAGGCTAAGAGTAACGAGTATGTAAAATTGTTTGTGTAAATTCCTTTTTAGAGGTACTTGGTGATCCGCTCACCAAACTCAATACTAAAACGATTTAAAGCTAAACGCCAATTTCTAATCGGCATTGTCCATTTTTTTGATGCAGCTCCAATTGCTAAATATACCACCTTTAATGCGGCCTCATCGTTTGGAAACATCTTATGACGAGTGGTCGCCTTTCTTATAACGCTATTGACTGATTCTATAGCATTAGTCGTATAAATCACTCGACGAATATCATCAGGGTAATTGAACATTGTAATTATATGCTCCCAATGACGACGCCATTGCTCTGCAATTACTGGATATTTGGCCTTCCAATCAGCCTCAAATAGTTCTAATGCTTCTAGAGCTTGTTTTTCAGTAGGTGATTGATAAATCGTCTTTAATTGCGATGCTACCTGTTTGTAGTCTTTCCAACTGACAAAGCGCATACTGTTACGAACCATATGAACAATACACAGTTGTATTTGAGTGTCAGGATAAACTGCTCCTATAGCCTCAGGGAAGCCTTTAAGACCATCTACACAGGCAATCAAAATATCTTCAACACCTCGATTTTTAAGCTCTGTTAAAACAGAAAGCCAGAATTTTGCTCCTTCATTTTCTGCCATCCAAAGTCCTAAAAGCTCTTTGTTACCACTAAGATTAATGCCTAATGCAACAAAGATAGATTTATTGGTAACACGTTGATTGTCTCGAACTTTAACCACTATACAGTCCATAAAAACAATGGGATAAACAGGGTCTAAAGGACGGTTTTGCCATTGTGTGACTTCATCAATAATTCTATTTGTTACATTGCTAATAAGAGTTGCTGAAACATCAACATCATATAGTTCTTTAATCGTTTCGCTAATTTCACGAGTACTCATCCCTTTGCTATAAAGGCTAATGATTT
>URKL01000134.1 GCA_900548485.1 uncultured Succinatimonas sp. | reverse complement strand
AACCTCCGGCATCGTTCTTGAAAGCAAGCGCAAAATAAGGCTTGTCACCGATACGTACCCCCAATAATTAGATAGCCCTCTTTCAACTAAAAAAGGTTCAGACATACTTGCAGCGACCGGATTTAGCTGAATTGCTGTAATACCTAATTTCTTTAAATGAGCAATTACCTGAGGCTGAGCAATACCTAAATATTTTCCCCTATATTCAGATGGAATTTTCTCATTGAGTTGAGTAAAGCCCTTAACATTTAACTCATATAGGATAGCGCGATGACGCTCAAGATTTGGCTTGCAAATATTTTCCCAATCAAAATCATCAATATAATTAGGAACTATGCATTTGGGAATAAATTTTTTTGAATCATGATGATAGAGCTTATCATCATATATAAATGGTTTAGAGAGGATATGAGCATAAGGATCGACAAGTAGTCGCCCTGTTTTAAAGTTAAAACCTAAGGAGGGATCGTCCACTCCTTGGGTTTCTAATGCATAACGCGCGCCAGCTGATACGTTTTTGCCAAAACCATACCAAACACCGCCGCGACGTTCGTTCATGACAAAGGAATCTATTTCCTCATCATTTTCATTAAATAAATGGACAATAACCTTTTTAGCATAAGGAGCCCATACAGCAAAGTGGCAACCACTATTAACGGGAGTTGCACCTAAATGAACATTACGTAAATCTTGGCATCTTGGCGGTAAAACTCCCATATTGAGCTCCTTAACTAATCATGATTATTTGGCCTTACTTTGACGATTAACAACTTTACGAGTAGTTCTTGCTCGAGTAGTAGTCTTTCTTGGGCTTTTAGCCTTAGGTTTTACCTGAGGTTTAGCCATAGTCTCAACTTTAGCTTCAACTTGCTTCTCGTCAACCTTGTCTGCTACTTTAACTTCTTCTTTGACAGGTTTTGCATCAACAACATCCTGCTTATCGATAACCTTATCCTCTTTAATACGTCTTACAAAGACTGTAGCCAAAGGAGGCAAATCTAAAACAATAGAATGATATTGATTTTGCCAAGAAATATTAGAAGCGACAATCTTTTCTAAACCAGTACCATAGCCGCTTCCCCAGTATTCCTTGCTGTCAGAATCAAAAATTACCTCATAAGTTCCAGGCTTCGGTACCCCTAAACGATAAGCAATATACGGTACCGGAGTAAAGTTAGAAATGGCCATAAAATCATCGCCATCCTTAGTGGTACGTAACATTGCAAAGATACTATGCTCAGCATCATTTACATCAAGCCAGGCAAAACAAGAAGGATCATAGTCATTTTGCCACATTGCCTTTTCGCTCTTATAAATAGCGTTTAAGTCCTTGACCATCTTTTGGATACCCTGATGCTTACTATATTTTAATAACCACCAATCTAATTGGGCATCATTGTTCCACTCTGAACCTTGGCCAAACTCAGAACCCATAAAGTTCAATTTCTTACCAGGATGAGCATACTGATAAGCTAAATATGCACGTAAATTTGCAGCTTGTTGCCACTCGTCGCCAGGCATCTTATATAAGAGCGAATGTTTACCGTGAGTTACCTCGTCATGAGAAATTGATAATACAAAGTTCTCATTGTAAGCATAGATCATAGAGAAGGACATTTCACCATGATGATACTTACGGAAGAAAGGATCGGTTGCTATATACTCTAAAGAATCGTGCATCCAGCCCATATTCCACTTAAAGCCAAAGCCTAAACCACCGGTAAAGGTTGGTCTTGAAACTCCCTTAAAGGCAGTAGATTCTTCAGCGATGGTCATAGCATTAGGATACTTCTTATAGACCTCTTCGTTAAACCATTTTAAGAAGCTTACAGCCTCATAATTGATATTGCCTCCATCCACATTAGGGATCCACTCACCCTCTTTACGAGAGTAATCCCAATACAACATAGAGGCTACAGCATCAACACGTAAACCATCAATATGGAAAAGATCTAACCAAATTAAAGCAGAGGCGATTAAGAAACGTCTTACAGTATCACGACCAAAGTCATAAATTAAAGAATTCCAATCAGGATGCCAACCACGACGAGGATCTTCATATTCATATAAGCAGGTACCATCAAAACGAGCTAAACCGAAAGCATCAGTCGGGAAGTGAGCTGGAACCCAATCTAAAATAACGCCTAAACCAGCCTTATGGAAGCTATCAACAAAGAACTTAAAATCATCAACACTACCAAAACGACTAGTCGGTGCAAATAAACCGGTTGGTTGATAACCCCAAGAGCCTGAGAATGGATGTTCCATAATCGGTAAAAGCTCAACATGGGTATATCCCATTTCCTTACAGTAATTAACTAATTCAACTGCAAGTTCACGATAATTTAAACTCTTACCATTCTCGTTATGCTTCCAACTACCTAAATGAACCTCATAAATAGAAATTGGTTGCTCTAACTTATTATTATATTGAGACTTGCGCCACTCATCATCATGCCAAGTATAGGTAGTGTGGTCAGAGATGATTGAAGCAAATGAAGGATATTGCTCATGGAAAAAGCCCACCGGATCTGCCTTATGCGGTAAACGATTGCCATTAGGATCTTTGATCTCATACTTATATCTTTGTCCAGCTTTTAAGCCCGGAACAAATAATACCCAGTGTCCCATCAAAGAACGAGCCATTGGATGACGACGGCCATCCCAGAAGTTAAAATCGCCGATAACACTTACAGCTGTAGCTGACGGAGCATAAACTGCAAACTTAGTTCCTTTTACTAAAACACCGTCAATCTCAACTTCGATTAATTGCGCACCTAAGGTCTTATAGATATTCTGCGGATCCTCACCCATGGTATTTAAACCATAAAAAGCCTCGTCACGGAACTGATAAGGATCAATAACCTCAACATTGCTATCATCATAAGCAACATTAAATTTATAATGGAAAGGAGCTGTACAATCTGCCAAAGTGGCTTCAAATAAACCATCCTGATTGATACAGTTTAAATTGCAAATATGCTTTGAATCTTTTAAGGATAAAACCTCAACGCTATGTGCTCCTGGTAACCAAGCACGCAAAATGTAGCCTTTATCCAAGGGATGTAAACCCAAGGTCTCAAAAGGCTTACCAACCCTTGCGTTATTCAAATCATCGATTATCATTGCTAGTTTTCTCCTCTTTATTTGCGAGACTCTGTCATGGTCTTGCAAAGTTTCAAAACGTAATCGTTATTAAAGATATCCTCTAAATCTACTGTAAGTTTACGCTTCCAGTTAGGATACTCTCTATAAGTTCCCGGAACATTTACCGGTTTTTCGACGCCGATCCAATCTTCAAGCTGTGAACTGTATAAAGTACATGATCCTTTACACATATGTGCTTGCATGCCGGTTACTAAATTTTGTGAATAAGGAACATCCTTAGCTTTTGAAGCTATATCATTTCCTATAGAGCCTAAACCATGCATACTGTCTAAAATTCGCTGTTTAGAATCTTCTCTATCTTCTCTTAGGTTATCAGCCTCTTCTTGAGTATAAACATTAAGACGTACACCTAAGCTTAGATCATCAGCTTGCCACCAACCTTTTATAGTTGCCATATCATGAGTAGTCAAAGCTGACATTGCATGGGGAGGATAAAGTTTGGGATCTATAAACCCACCATCAGAAGCTCTCTCGCCAAAGAATAACTTATAAGAATAAGCTCCTAACTCATTTAAAGCATCACGCAGCTCTTTAGGAATAGTACCTAAATCTTCAGCAATAATGACACATTTATGACGTTGTGACTCCAAAGCGATAATACCTAACAGATCGTGCATAGGCATAGCTACATAAGCGCCCTTATCTGCTGTCTGACCTTGTCTTGTCCACCAAAAACGGTTTAAGCCTGCTGCATGATCGATACGTAAAGCTCCACAATCAGTCATATTACGACGATATAGACTAATAAATGGTTTATATGCGACCTTCTGCAATACTTTAGGTGACATAGGTGCTAATCCCCATACCTGGCCTAAAGGTCCTAAAGGATCTGGGGGTGCTCCAATCGAAGCATCTTTACAATAAAGATTGTCGTGATCTGACCAAACATCGCAACTTCCTGAGGCTACACCTACTGCTAAATCGCGATAAGGACCAATCAACATTTTTTCTTCAGCAGCAACCTTATAAGCTAAGTGTAATTGCTCTTTAGCTAAAAATTGTAAATAGCAATAAAAACGAATCTCCCGTGAATGGTCATTACGCCAATTCTCGACAAAGGGCGATACTGAGGAATGATACTCTCGCGGGAAAGCTTGCCAACCACCAGCATCTACACCCTTTGCATATAAACTTGCCTGCAACGCATCATATGTAGCCATATCTAATAGACTCTGGCCACCATCTTCGATGAATTTCAAAAATTCTCTACCACGATTAGTTCGCTTATCATCGATGCGCTGTTTTTCAAAGATTTTTCTAATTACCTTGAGTTTTAAGTCTAAAACTCCGCGGTAATCAACATATTCTCTCTGTCTTAAAGCCTTAAGCTGTTGTTGGAATGCCTTAGAATTTACAAGCTCATAAGCCTCTTTACATTCAGAATACTCTGGGATGTCCTCTACATTTATATAGATAACATTTAACCAGTTTCTTGATGATGGAGAATAAGGACTTACAGAATAAGGATCCGGATTTGCCGGATATCCTGCATGTAAAGGATTCAAGCCAACAAAATGGCCTCCTTGACGAGCAATTTGACGCAATAAAAGTTTTAAATCGCCAAAATCACCTATACCCCAGTTATGGCGTGAACGTAAAGCATATAACTGAACGCTTACACCCCAAACTTTTTTACCATCTAAAAATTCTTTAGCATCATAGGCTTTAAGCGGGGCTTTAATTAAAGACATCACTATTGAATTATAGATGCCATACGCTGCTGTCAAATTAAAGCTAAAACGGTGATAGCCATAAGGTAGGTCTTTATCAATAATCAGACGTCTAATATCATACTCTACACCTTGTACAGTTTTATAATCAGCAATTTCAATTTCTTCTAGGGGTAAAGTATCAGTATAACGCTCACCGTCTTCTGTCTCTAAAGTCCAACATACGGTAGAACTTACATCAAGATCAGCTCTAGTTCTTAAATAGATAAAAGGATAATCACCGTCGCGCCAAACAGTGACATAATCGAGCATATTCTCAAAGGGTTCAAGCTCTTGAGCTTTTAATTTATTTAAAAGAGCTTGTTCATCATCAAGAGGATAGCCTAACAGGGATAATGCCTGAGCACGCGTTTGTTCACTTATTACGACAGTTTTTCCGGTAACATCATAATATTCACGTGCAATCCCGCATTGATCGGCTAGTGCCTGAATATCAACCATGCTCTTCTCTCCTGGAAAGCTACATAGAAAAATTATACACACAAAATTATTATGCGGAATACATCTGCAACGTTACTATTTTACTTGAAATCCGCTATAAAAAGGTAAGAGAGGCTAACGGAATTGAGAAATGCCTGGATTTTTTTTGGAAAAAATTGAACGAATTTGCGATAAAGATTTAAAAAAAAGAAGCAAATTAAAAAAAATTTTTAATAAAGGCTTAAAGAAAAATTTTAGATTTTTTATCTAAATTTTTTAAAAATAAATTTTTTATACGTATCAAAAAATAATCTCAATCTTAGTCTTAATTAAAAAAAATTAAGGAAGAAGTTCTTGAAGAAGTTGTCCAGCACGTCGCCATGTCGGTCGAATTGCAG
>URKL01000133.1 GCA_900548485.1 uncultured Succinatimonas sp. | reverse complement strand
GGGTAAACAGTTTCAACACCACCATTCATAAAGAAGGTGACGTGAGCGTATTTTTCGGTCTCGGAAATACGCAACTGGGTTTTGCCATGAGAAGATAACCACTCGCCTAAGGTATTGTTCAGATCCTCAGGAGGGAAAGCACAACTAGTCTTAATGTCAGCTGCATACTGAGTGAGCATGACAAAATCTGCTAATTTAGCTTTAACATTACGTTTAAAACCGGTGAAATCAGCGTCATCATTGACAAAGGCACGGGTAATCTGGCGGGCACGGTCAGCGCGGAAATTCATGAAAATAAGGCTATCGCCATCAGCTAAAGGAGCAGGATTACCAACTACAGAAGCTTTTACGAACTCGTCATTTTCATCACGTGCATAAGCTGCATCTAAGGCCTCTTTTGCGCTAGCAAAAGGAGCAAATTCGCTCTTAGCCTCAGTTAAGAGATCATAAGCTTGTTGGACGCGATCCCAACGATTATCACGATCCATTGCAAAATAACGGCCAATGATAGAAGCAAAACAGCCAACACCTAATTCGGCAAATACCTTTTCAAAGGTCTCAATAAAGCCGTGAGCAGAGCGTGGAGGAACATCACGACCATCTAAGAACGGATGGAAGTAAATCTGCTTAGCACCTCTTTGAGCTGCTAATTTGATCATGGCGATTATGTGGTCTTGGTGACTGTGAACACCGCCGTCAGACATAAGGCCCATAATATGAACTGCCTTGCCATTCGCAACAGCCTTATCAACAGCCTCACATAAAGCCTTATTGGTGAAGAAATCGCCATCACTGATAGATTTGCCGATGCGGGTTAATTCTTGATAGACAACACGGCCGGCACCAATATTAGTATGACCTACCTCGGAATTACCCATTTGTCCCTCAGGTAAGCCTACATAGGTTCCAGAGGCTTGAATGTCGGCATGAGCAAACTTAGCAGTTAAGGCATCTAAAACAGGAGTTTTAGCAGCGCTAACAGCATTGAATTCTTTTTCTGGATTATCGCCCCAACCATCCATGATGATAAGAGCAAAAGGTTTTTTATTGGCCATTTGTTATATCTCGCTTAAATGAAAAATATTTACTATATTTTAACGTGTTTATACTTAAAACGTAATTAAGATCTTAATTTCTGAAAGTTGTTTTTTAGTTAGTGTAATCTAACTATAAATAAAAACATTGTAAAACTGATAGTTAATTTTGAATATTAATAATTTTAAATATATAAGACTTTTGTTAAAACTGCATAGATTGCTTTTCTTTAAAGTAATAGATCAAAAAAATAAGATATTTTTAGTACTAGATGTTCTCAATTTTGTGTAAAGATGCAATAAATTTAAATTTTTGAAGTCAAGTTCACGCTTTCTATGCATTTTTTTTAAAAAAAGCTCGTAATAGTGTATTTAATTTGCTGAAACTAGCTGTCTAAAGCTAGGTTTAAGTAATTATTTATGTATTAGTTAATATACTTTGTAATAAGGATAAGTCCTAGTTGCTTGGTTTCTATTGAGGTGTTTTTGGTTACGCTCTATAATTAAATACGGATGTGGAGCATATGCTTAGTCCTATAAAGCTTAGACGTAACAGATATTCTGGTATTTAATCTTATATAAGACTAGTTGCAGGAACTCTTTGAGATTACAATTTGTTGTAAAATCATTTAGCCTCATTATGAGGTCGTCAAGCTAAAATCCTAGCAGTTTTTTTAATATTCATATTAGTTACATTGATTACTAATAATGAATTTGCGCTTTTAATTTTATTGAGGTGTTTACGTGGGAGATTTATTCTCTGCTGAAAATATGGCCGAATACAGTGCCTTTGCAAGCCGTCATTTATTTATGGTAGGTATTTGGGTTGTTGCTTTTGTAGCTTTAGTCTTTGTTCAGATCCGTATATGGACTGCAAATATTAAAAAGATTGCGTCAAGCACAGCTTCTATCAAAGTAAACCATGATAATGGTGTTTTTGTAGATGTACGCCCTACAGCTTTCTTTTCTAAGGGGCATATTGCAGGTTCTTTAAATATTACCGCAGCTGAGATTAAGAGCGGTAAACTACAACGTATAGATAATGCACAAGATAAGCCGGTTATCTTAGTTGGTAAAGACAAATTCGATACCGATACTTTCAATTGTGCGCGTATTCTAAAGAAGTTAGGTTATAAGCAGGTTTTTACCCTTGAAGGTGGTATAAATCAGTGGGCTATGGATAACCTACCTCTTACAACTAAGAGATAATTTATTTTAAATAAGGAAAAAAAATATGTCAGACAATAATCAGCAATCTCCGGAGCAACAGAAACAACCTCAGTTTGAAATATTACGTATTTATGCTAAGGATTGTTCTTTAGAAACCCCTAATAGCCCGGCAGTATTTGGTGCGCAGTGGAAGCCTAAGATTAATATCGAATTTGATGCGAAGCCTAATCATGTTGCCGATGATCAGTTTGAAGTTGATATGCGTGTTACTGTAACATGCACTAATGATGACAAACCAGCTTTCATTTGTGAGGTTCATCAGGCAGGTTTATTCTTATTACGTAATTTAGGTCCTGAGGCTGCTGACTATTTATTATCTGCTACCGCTCCTAATATTTTATTCCCATATGCTCGTGAGCATATTTCTTCTATGATTTCTCGTGCTTCTTTCCCTGTTCTCAACTTACGTCCAATTAATTTTGAGGCTCTTTATCGTGCCCGTAAGTTAGAGCAAGCTCAAAAGGCTCAACAGGAACAAGCTGCAAATAAAACTCAAGAGTAATATGTAGCAATGACTGACTGCAAAAGTGCGTTAAGCGTTATTGGTGCCGGCTCATATGGCACTTCTTTGGCAGTCTCAGTCGCTTCTAAAGGTCTGCAGGTTACTCTTTGGGATCGTAAGGTTGAAAGAGTCCTGCAGATGCAAAGGGAGCGAGAAAACAGTATCTACCTTCCAGGTATAAAATTCCCTAAAAGTCTTAATTTAACCTCAGACCTAAAAGAAGCGATTGAGGATGCCAAGATCATCCTTTTAGTCGTTCCCAGTCATACTTTTAAGGGAATTTTAGAGAAGATTGTCCCTTATCTGACACCAAAACATCGCCTTGCTTGGGCTACTAAAGGTTTAGATCGAGATAGCGGAGATCTTTTAAGCAATACAGCCAAAGCTGTACTTCCTTTTCCTGTGCCTATGGCTGCTCTATCTGGGCCTACCTTTGCTCGTGAATTAGCTTTAGGTATGCCTACTGCTATAGCTGTAGCTGGTGATGATTATGAATTCACCGCAGATCTATGCAATCTTATGCATACTCCAACCTTTAGAATCTATGAATGTCAGGATTTTATAGGTTTGCAATTAGGTGGTGCAATTAAGAATGTAATTGCTATTGCAGCTGGTCTTTCTGATGGTTTGGGTTATGGAGCAAATGCTCGTACAGCTTTAGTTACCAGAGGCTTAGCGGAGATGATCCGTTTAGGTGTTGCTTTAGGTGCCACAGAACGAGGATTTATGGGACTATCTGGTTTAGGTGACTTGATTTTAACCTGTACTGACAATCAGTCTCGAAATCGTCGTTTTGGTGTAATGCTAGGACAAGGAATATCTGTTACTGAGGCTTTAGAGAAAATTGGTCAGGTTGTAGAAGGCTATACTATGACTGCAACCTTATATAAACTCATATCTAATATGGATTTGCAAATGCCTATTTGCAATGAGCTTTATGAGGTTTTATATAAAGGTAAATCTGGACCACAAGCAGCTCTTGATTTGCTAGCGCGTTCACTTAAAAGTGAGTAATAATAAACAAGCGATGTTTTAAACATCGCTTGTTGTATATGGCTTAATTTGCCTTTTAAGTAATTTTTACTTAACTTGTCTTAACCGTAAGTCTCTTCGGTAACCTTGTGATCTGTTACATCAACAACATCTTTAATCATTCCTGGGAAGGCTTGATTTAGTTGAGTTTGGATGCCTTCTTTTAAGGTTAGACCTACCATTGAGCAACCTAAACAGCCGCCTTGAAATCTTACCTTAACGATACCATCATCGGTAACATCATCTAAAGATACTGCTCCACCATGACCTGCTAAAGCTGGACTTACAGTAGTATCAATGAAATATTTGATCTTATCTTTTAAGTTAGCATCTTCAGGTAAAGAGCTTTTATTTAAGTTCGGGGCATGGAAAGTTAATAAATCAGAACCGTCTTCATTTTTAGTTAAATCTAAAACGGAATCGTCTAAGACCATGCTTACAGAACTATCTATAACGATTTCAAAACCATTCATTTGAAAGTGTTCGTCATTGCTAGTTATGTATTCTTTAGGACAATAAAGAATGCCGCATTGAACTCCTGGAGTTCCAATATTAGTTGCAGTTAAACGGATAGCTAAACCATCCATTTTTTGTTCTTTGATAATTTTTAAAAAATATTCTTGGGCTTTATCACTTACACTGATTTTGCTCATTGTTATATAGATTCCATTGTTAAGCGAGATTTGTAGCTGTTTTTTTCTAAAGAAATTATACACGGGTGAACACCTTTAAAAGGATATTTGAAAAAAAAACTGCATTATTTACATAAATTTTTTGAAATTCTGGCTGTCATTACATATAATTTGTCTTATGGTTGAGTAATTATTCAACTATTATAAAAATGGAGGTGGTTATGAAAGTCCGTTGCGATATTGTTGGTATTGATTGTCCTCACTGTGCAAATAAGTTGGAAGGTTTATTTAAGAAGTCTTTTATTGATGCTAATTTAAATTTTGCTACAGGTTCTTTAGTTATAGAGGTCGAAGACAATGTAGATGAAGAGGAAGCAGTTTTATTAGCCAATAAGATTGCTTCTGATTTTGAAGATGGTATCGAAGTTTTAATAAGAGATTAGTTTAAAAAATTTTTTTTATGCCACCTTTTAAGGCAGATAATTTTAAAAATTATGTATATAAATTCTCAATTGAGAAATATTTGCTTTTGAGGTGTCGGAATGTTAGACGAAAGCCCCTTTTTTACTGTAAAATTAACAAGAGTTTTTCAGACATAGCTGAGAATGATCTCAGTTAAAACAAGTGGAGAAAAAAATGAGCTTAATTGACGAGCTTGGTTTAGCAAAGTACGGTATTACTGGTACTACCGAAGTTGTTCACAATCCTTCCTATGAAGAGTTATTCGCCGCAGAGACTGCTGCCGACCTGACTGGTTTCGACAAGGGTGTCGATACTGAGATGGGTGCCGTCAATGTTATGACCGGCGTCTACACCGGTCGTTCTCCTAAAGACAAGTTCATTGTCATGGATGACACTTCTAAGGACACCTTCTGGTGGACTTCTGACGAGTTCAAGAACGATAACAAGCCGTTATCTACCGAATCTTGGAATTCTTTAAAGGTTTTAGCTGGCAAAGAGCTCTCTAACAAGAAGTTATATGTTGTTGATGGTTTCTGTGGTGCCAATGCTAACACCCGTATGGCTATTCGTTTCATCGTTGAGGTTGCATGGCAGGCTCACTTTGTTACCAATATGTTCATCCGTCCGACTGCTGAAGAGTTAAAGGACTTCAAGCCAGACTTTGTTGTTTTAAATGCTTCTAAGGCTAAAGTTGATAACTACAAAGACTTAGGTTTAAATTCTGAGACCGCTGTTGTCTTCAACCTCACTGAGCGCATGCAGTTAATTCTCAACACCTGGTACGGTGGTGAGATGAAGAAAGGTATGTTCTCTATGATGAACTACT
>URKL01000132.1 GCA_900548485.1 uncultured Succinatimonas sp. | reverse complement strand
CAGAAGGCGAAAAGAATAAGCAAATCGAGATAGCCCGTAAGTTCAAAGAAATAGGGAGTCTGACATGAAAATTGTTTTGATTGGTGCTGGCGGAAAAATGGGCCAAAGATTAACTAGAAATCTTTGTAAAACTGATTTAGATGTCGAATATATCGAATTATCAGAACCTGGGCGCGTTATTTTAAAGGAAGAATTCGGGGTTATTGCTAATAAAGAGTCTAATTCAATTTCTGAAGCTGATTACGTGATCCTTGCTGTCCCAGACAAGCTTTTAGATAAAGTTGGAAACTCTGTTATCCCCAGCATGAAAGAAGGTGCCACTATCTTCGTTTTAGATCCTGCTGTAGCTTTTGCTAATAAATTAAATATTAGAGAAGGGATCAATATTTTTATCTCTCACCCTTGTCATCCTCCTGTAATAAATGATGAAACCACACTTGAAGCCAAAAAAGATTTCTTTGGTGGCAGATATGCCAAACAATCTATTGTCAATTGCTTATATTCAGGTGATGAGAGTGTATATGCTGATGCAGAATCTATAGCAAAGATTATGTATGGCCCTATTCTGCGCTCTCATAGAGTCACAGTAGATCAATTTACAATGTTAGAACCTGGATTAGTTGAAACTATCTGCTCAACCTTCCTTACCTCTGTAAAAGAAGCCTCTGATGTTCTTGTTAAGAGAGGTGTAGATCCTCAATGTGTTCATGACTTTCTAATGGGTCATATCCATATACAAATCGCTGTAATTTTTGGTTATTTGAATATTAGATTCTCTGACGCAGCTAATAAAGCAATCGAAGAAGCCAGATCTCAATTATTAAAAGATGACTGGATGAGAGTACTTGAAAAAGAAGAAATCGCCAAGACCGTAGACAAAATAATTTCTTAGGAGAATTTAAATGAAATTAGCTGTGAGTACGGTTTGCTTTGACGGATATGACTTAGAAACTTCTTTTAAATGTTTAAAAGAAATGAATGTCAAAAATGTTGAAATTGCATATATAGACGGTTATATCCCTTTCAAAGAAGAAGATCTTACGCCTAAAAAAGGGCAAGAAATCAATGCCCTACTTAATAAATATGATCTTACTCCTACCACTGTTGGGGCTCATATTGATTTTGGAGCCAAAGATGCTGTTGAACGGATCTCAAGGAGAATCATTTTTACAAAAAATATAGGCGCGCCCATTGTAATTAGTAATAGTTGCTTTATTGAAGATGAAGAACAATTTATTTGCAATATAAATCAGGCTAACGCTATAGCAAAAGAACACAACATAATTATTGCTTTAGAAAATACAGGTTTTCAAAGAAAAACTTTATGTTCAGATGCAAAGACATTGTCTGATTTAATCATTAAGTTAAATCTTTCTCATGTAAAAGCTAATTACGATACCGCTAATGTAGTCACTCACTATTGGGAAAATATAAACGAACTTAAAAATCTACATAAGTTGAACGATGTGATGTGTTGCTTACATCTCAAAGACACTCGTCCAACTGCTACAGGTTGTTATCAAATGTGTAATGTCGGAACAGGAGTAGTTAATAACAAAGAATATTTAAATTATTTTAAAAACCTAGAAATTGTCGTGACTCTTGAAATGCCTATGCGCATATCTTGGGATTCTAATCATCAACTTGCAAAGCAGAAGGATCCTTTGCCGTTAAAGGATATCTGCGACAAAGTAAATTATTCTTATCAATGGGCTAAAAACCTTATAGAGGGATTGTAATATGAAATTATCAAAACTAAGTTTAGCTATTGCAGTTACCACTTTGTTTTTCAGTAGTTCAACACTAGCCGTAGAAATCAGCGTAGCTAATGGTGCAGCTCCTGACTTCCATTTAAATACAGCTTTAGACTATTTTAAAAATAATATTGAGAAAAACAATAAATGCAATATTAAGATAAATCTATATCCTGCAGCCCAAATGGGAGATGACAGAGAAAGTGTAGAAAATGCTATGGCTGGCGTTATAGATATTTCTATTCCCTCGATGTCTGTTTTAGGAGGCTGGGATAAAGCCTTCTTACTTCCAGAATTACCGTACATGTTCCCAAATCATGAATCAGCATATAAAGTATTTTCTACAGAAAATGCCTACACCGACTTATTAAAAAATAGAGCTGAAGATATAGGCTTAAATATCCTAGGATTCATGGAATCTGGTTATCGTGAAGTTGGTAATAATAAACGACCAATCGTCAAAATGGAGGATTTTAACGATATCAAACTCCGCGTTATGCAAGTTGATGCCCATGTAAAGTTATTTAACAAGCTCGGTGCAAGTTCTGTTCCTATGGCTTCAGGCGAGGCTTATACAGCCATTCAACAAGGTGTTGTAGATGGTCTTGATAATGCATTAGGCCATATGGTAGGACTTAAATTTATGGAAGTAGTTAAATATGTAAGTCTTACTGATCATGTATATACCCCTTATGCCATTGTCGCCAATCCAAATCTTAAAGATAAATTATCAGATGAATGTATGAATTTATTGCAAGATGAATTCAAAAAAGCTCAGATATATCAACAAGATTTAATTAAAGACTTAGATAAAAAGTATATAGAAACAATGGAGGGCATTGGTGTAAAAGTAAACTATGTAGCGCAAGAAGAAAAGGATAGAATGCGCGCACAAACAGAAGTTATCAGAACTGAGTATAGTGAAGATAAAGATGCCTATGACGCCTTAATCAATACCATTAACGCTAATAAGTAAATTTAGGGGTGTCAACAATGAAAAATAAATTTTTTCAAATAGTTGACACCATTGAAGAAATCTTCTTGGTGTCTATTGTTTCAATTATCTCTATTACCATTTTTTGCCAAATAATTTTACGTTATATTTTTCATTTTGTCCCATCGTGGATGGATGAGCTTTCAGTTTGGCTTTTTGTTTGGTCAATTTGGCTTGGCTGCGCTTATTGTACCAAAACAAAAGCTCACATTTGTATTGAGGCTTTTACCCTTTTAATGCCTTCAGGCATCAAGAAAATTTTAACTTTTATTGTATTTTTAATATCTTTTATATTTTTAACTCTACTTTTTTATTACGGCATTAAACAAGCTTTTTCTCCTTCAATAACAAGACAAACATCGGTTGTTATTGTTAATCCATTTACAGGAAGCAATATATCCATGCTAGCTCTGTATATTTCAATGCCATTAGGAGCTCTTTTTTCTATTTTGAGAATGCTTGGAAATTTATTTAGCAATAAGACTTTGGAATCAAATAAAGGAGAATAATATGGAAGCTGTAATTTTATTTGGCTCTTTTTTCTTACTTATCATTCTAGGGCTACCTGTAGCTTTTTGTTTAGGTTTATCAGTATTATTTATCTCTCTTATTTTTCCGCAAATCCCCGGGCCTTTAATTCTGGCAAAATCGTCCATTATGGGAGCTTATTCATTCCCATTAATTGCAGTTTTATTGTTTATCTTTGCAGGAAATATCATGAATGTTGGAGGTCTTTCATTTAAGATAATTTCTGTAGCACAAAGATTAGTTGGTAAATCCAAAAGTGCAATCTGTCAGGTAAATATTATTGGTTGTATGTTTTTTGCTGCAATTTCAGGATCAGCTCCCGCTACAGTAGCAGCAATCGGTAGTAATTTACTACCAGAGATGACTAAACAAGGCTTCCCTGTAAGATTCTCAGGAGCTCTTACAGCATCAGCAGGTATTATTGGTGTTTTAATTCCGCCTTCAATTCCTTTTATTGTTTACGGTGTATCTTCTGGCGTCTCAATTGGAAACCTTTTTATAGCCGGGATTATTCCAGGTTTATTAATTGGTTTTGCTCTAATGCTTTATTCCTATTTTATTGCACCTAAGCTGTTAAAAAATGTAGATTTTAACGAAACACTAAAAAGACTTTCTTTGCAAAAAAAACAAAAATATTCTTTAAATGAATCTCCTGTATGGTCTCTTCTTATTCCTTTCATTATTATGGGCGGAATTTATGGAGGAATTTTTACTCCTACCGAAGCTGCCGCTGTAACTGTGGTTTACGGATTTTTTGTAGCTAGCGTTTTATACAAAAAAGTTAATATGAGTGATTTTAAAAGAGTTGCTATCGATAGTGTCGCTACCTCTTGCTCCGTATTACTTTTGGTTGTATTTGCTAACGCATTTAGTAGAGTTATTACTATATTACAAATTCCAGGAATATTAGGTGAAGCAATTACAGCTATTTCCTCAAATCCAATAATTATCTTATTAGTAATTAACCTCATATTGTTAATTGTTGGCATGTTTATGGATACAACTGCTGCAATTTTAGTGCTAACCCCTATTTTCTTGCCCATTGTTAAGAGTTTTGGCATGGATCCTGTTCATTTTGGAGTAATGCTTGTTACAAATTTAGCAATCGGCTTTTGTACGCCACCTTTGGGCGTAAATTTATTTGTCGCAAGCAAGGTATGTAATTTATCTGTGGAAGAAATTGTAAAAGCGATCATTCCTATGTTAGGAATACTGATTTTCTGCTTGGCTTTGATCTCTTTTATTCCTTCTTTAAGTCTGGCTCTTTTATAATTAAAAATTTCCTAGCTTTTAGCTAGGAAATTAAAATATATAAATTGATATAAAAATTTATTGTAATTTTATATATAACTCAAATACCATTAAAGATAATAGTTTTGGTTAATGTTTGTTTTAGTTATAATCTAAATGAATTTTTATGACATTAAAATGAATTAAAATGATGAAAGACAACAATTTTGATAGTGATCTCGTAAAATCATTCGATTTATGTCAAAGCTTACTATTTCCTGAAAGATCATTAAACAGTAAAAATAATCATAGAGAATCAGCTATTGATTATGTACTTAATCATATAAAAAATAAAATTTTCTCAGGAGAATTAAAAGCTGGAGATAAACTGCCAACAGAAGAGATTTTAGTTCAAGAATTAGGTATTGGTAGAGGCTCTGTAAGAGAGGCCATCAAAATCTTACAATCTATAGGAATTGTAAAAATTATCCGTGGAGACGGCATGTTTATTACGGAAGGTGATTTTTCTCGAGCAATAGAACCCTTATTATTTAGTATTATCTTATCAAATATAGATAAATCAGATATTTATAGACTAAGAAATATTTTTGAAAAAACTATATTACATTCAGTTATTTTCAAACATACAGAAGATCTCTTAGAAATAAAAAAAATTATAGATAAAACCGAAGAAATTTTAAATAAAGAAAATAGTTGGGAAGTTTTTATTAACCTTGACTTTAGCTTTCATTTAAAAATAGCTTCTTTAATGAGAAATAATTTAGTAGAAAGGTTTTATCGAATTATTTTAAATCTCTCTGCACCTTTTATAAAACAAACCTATTTTAACAATCAAGATAATAAATTTATTGCTCTTGAAGATCATAAAAAAATTTATTTAAGTATTGTAAATCAAGATCTTAAAAGTGCCGATGACGCTATAGATTTATCGCTTAATAATTGGTTAAACAGATCGAAAGTAAACGGAGAGTAAATTATTCTTTGTGGAAACACCATTAAATCCACTCTGAATATTTATCTAATATATCTAGCTATCCTCTCGCAGGTTTCATCTAGACAGGATAGCTGATTTAACCTCTAACTCAAATCTAAAGCATCAGCACTATCAATAACAGACTGTACAAATATTGCTCCCAACTGAGTAATATTATCTAAAGAGCTGTTACCACCAGTGAGAAAATGATCCACATGCACCAATAAGATTTTGATCCACCC
>URKL01000131.1 GCA_900548485.1 uncultured Succinatimonas sp. | reverse complement strand
TCAGCAGTTCCGTAAAGCAATTGTTTCTACTTCGGCTAATGTCAGCGGGCAGCCGAGCAAAACCAAAAGTTGCGATTAAACCTAAAAAGATACTACATAAAAAAATACCTTTTTTAGAGAGACTAAAGGCAATTAAACGGTTTCCATCTAGTAATACACTTAAAAGTAACAGTATACGGCTCATCTTTTACTCTTCTAGATTTTCAGGATCTTCTTGATAATTAGGATCTACAGTAACTTCAATTTCATGAATTTGTCTGACAGTGGCTTCAGTAATTTTAAAGTTAAGTTTACCTATAGATAAAGACTCTCCGCGACGCGGGAAACGACCTAATATATGTAGTAATAATCCTGCGATTGTACCTACATCGGCTTCAGGTAAGTTAACTTTAAAAAATTCTTCAAAATCTAAGATAGGGGTTATACCTTGAACTTTGTAGACGTTTTTATTTTCAGTCTGGCTTATAAGTGAAGGATCGTGGGTATTAACCTCATACTCATCTTCGATATCGCCGACAATTAATTCTAAAATATCTTCAATAGTAACTAAGCCACAAACTCCGCCAAATTCGTCAACAACAATAGCAATATGGAATCTACGTGCTTGGAATTCCTCTAAAAGAGCATCTACGTGCTTAGATTCAGGAACAATCATCGCTTTGCGTAATAAAGAGCGAATTCCCCCTTCGAGCTTTTTAAGGCCGCAGGCATAAGGTAGTAGATCCTTTGCCATTAAAATACCGGCAATATGATCTTTATCCTCGGAAATTACCGGATAGCGTGAGTGTCCATATTTATCGATGATTTTTATAGCATCTATAAGTGAACTTTGAATATTGATAGCAACGATATCTGAGCGCGGGATCATTACATCATTAACGCGCAATCTGGTGATATCAAAGACACCATGAATCATGTCTTCGGTAGTTTCATCGATGATTTCGCGTTCAGAGGCATCGTGAATTACGTCTGCAAGCTCATTTTTATTTTTAGGTCTTAAAGTACGCAAAAAACGCGAAAACAGATGTTCGTGTTTATGAATATTTTCCTTGTCTTCCATAATCTTGTTTAGAACTCATCGTCCTTATAGGGGTTATCAAAGCCTAATTGTTCTAAAGCTTTAATCTCAAGAGGCTCCATTACTGTAGCATCGTTTGGGTCTATATGGTCATAACCTATAAGGTGTAAGCAACCATGTACAATTAAATGTGCAAAATGCTCTTCAAGAGTTTTATGCTGTTCTAAAGCTTCTTTTTTTAAGATATCAAAACAGATAATTAAATCGCCAATTAATGGTAATTCTAATTCCTCAGGACATTCAAAAGGGAAGGAGAGTATGTTAGTACTCTTATCAATGTGGCGATAGGTAGCATTTAGGTTTTTAATTTCATCAGCTTTTACCATTCTTACGGTAAGCTCGCTATCGGTATTACGGCCGCCTACTATAAGAGCAGTTTTTGACCACAAAGTGAGCTTTTCAAGAGATGGTAACTCATCTAAATCTTCACAAGTATTTTGTAAATCGATATAAACTTCCATCGCTTAATCCTTTTTGAAATTTGCAATAGCTTGAGCCTTAGCTTTTTCTTGAGCCCTATCGTATTTATCGTAAGCATTGACAATTAATGCTACGACAGGGTGACGTACAACGTCTTGAGAATCGAAGAAAGTAAAGCCAATCTCATCGATATTTTTCAAAACATCGATGGCATGTTTAAGACCTGATTTGATGTGGTGAGGCAAGTCAATTTGGCTAGGATCACCTGTGATTACAGCATGAGAGTTAAAACCAATACGGGTTAAAAACATCTTCATTTGTTCGATAGTGGTATTTTGAGCCTCATCTAAGATGATGAAAGAATCATTGAGAGTACGTCCACGCATATAGGCTAAAGGAGCAATTTCAATAATTTGTCTTTCGATAAGCTTTTCAACTCTCTCAAAGCCGAGCATTTCAAATAAGGCATCATAAAGTGGTCTCAAATAGGGATCGACCTTTTGGGAGAGATCGCCTGGTAAAAAGCCTAATTTTTCACCAGCTTCAACGGCAGGACGAGTTAGGATAATACGTCTTACTTCATTGCGCTCTAAAGCATCAACGGCCGCTGCTACTGCAAGATAGGTTTTACCAGTTCCGGCAGGACCAATACCAAAGCTAATATCATGAGCGGTGATCTTGTGGATATAATCAGCTTGATTTGGCGTTCTAGCCTTAATAAAACCACGCTTAGTTTTGAAATTAGCTGCTTTATGGTAAAGATAACCAGGATCGCCGCGATCTTCTGCATCGCTGTAGTCAGTATTATCTTTTTCAACATGTACAGCTTCAGTAATTGCCAGATGAACTTTTTCTGGATCTAAAACATTTGCATGTTGATTGTCACGCAAAGGTTTAGTTTCAAGATATAAAGATTTTAAGAGTTTTTGGGTACGACGCACAGTAGCACTTTCACCTTCTAGATGAAAATGGGCGCCACTGTAAGAAATTTTAACTCCTAAACGCTTTTCGATTTGGCGTAAATTTTCATCTTCAGGGCCAACGAAATAGGCTAAGCGTTCACGGTTAGCGTCATCGAGAATAAAGTCTTCACTAATTGTAGTAGTCATAATTTATATTCTTTCAGCTTTAAGGGTATGAGAGGCGACACCTGTAACTTTAACTTTTACCATTTCACCTATCAGGGAGCTATCGCCTTTAAATACGGTAATACGGCCATTTGCGGCGCGGGCTTTAAGTTCGTTTTGGTCTTTACGAGAAATACCTTCGACTAAAACTTCTAAGGTTGAGCCGATAAGTTCCTGACCAAATCTTGAGGTACATTTTTCAAGTTCTTCTTGAAGCTCATAAAGCCATTTTTGCTTAGTAGCAAAATCAATAGGATCTGGCATAGAGGCAGCAGGAGTACCCGGACGCGGTGAGTAAATAAAGGAGAAGCTTTGATCAAAGCCAATCTCTTTTACTGCAGCTACGGTTTGCTTAAAGTCCTCTAAAGTCTCACCTGGGAATCCTACGATAAAGTCAGAGGAGATTAAAGCAGTAGGGCGAGCTTTACGAATTTTTTGCACTAAGATCTTATATTCCTCGACTGTATAGCGACGATGCATAAGCTCTAAGATACGGTTAGATCCACTTTGAATTGGTACATGAATCTGATCGGCAATTACCGGTAACTCTTCAATGGCTTTAATGATATCGTCGGAGAAATCCATAGGATTTGAGGTAGTAAAGCGAATACGTTTTACACCTTCAATGGCGGCAATTTCATATAAAAGGGTTGCAAAATCGCAAATATTACCCTCAGCATCTTCTCCTCTATAGGAGTTTACATTTTGACCTAAGAGATGAATTTCTTTAGCTCCATTTGCAATAAACTTTCGGCATTCTTTTAAGATATCCTCAAGAGGGCGTGAGATTTCCTCACCACGGGTATAGGGGACAATGCAATAAGTGCATTTGTTAGAGCAACCTTCCATAATGGTTACAAACTCAGAAATACCACGAGTTCCAACTTCAGGGAGAGCATCAAATTTATCTAAGGAATCAGCCTCAACATCAACGATACGTTTATGATCGCCTAAGTACTGGCTTAAGAGGCTTGGAAGTCTATGTACGGTACGAGGGCCAAAGACAATATGAACATGATTGTTTAGATCTAAAATTTTTTGGCCTAATTCTGAGCCTACACAGCCACCTAAGGCAATAATCGTATTCTCATCAATAACTTTTTGATGTCTCCAAGTCTCTATTTGTTTAAAGACTCGATTTTCAGCTTTAGCGCGAACAGCGCATGTAACAAAGATTACTATATTAGCTAAATTTGGTTCACTAACCTCAGTATAGCCTGAGGCTTGTAGGAGATCGCGAATACGATCACCATCATAAACATTCATTTGACAACCAAATACGGCAACATAAAAAGTACCGTTTTGTACAGCCAGGTTATTGAGATTGATATTAAAAGTATTAGTCATATTTTTTGATAGCCTGCGTAGTACATTTCTTTAAAATCGCAGTCATAGGAGCATAATCGGCAATCATACCAGCAATTGAGGCTGCGACCATTTCTTCTTTAGATGTAGACGCATAGTTTAAATTAAAACCGTTCATTAAGAACAGTTGTCTTAAAAATTCACGTTGCGTACGCCCATTTCCCTCTCTAAAAGGATGAATGGAGTTTATTTCGCACAAATAATAAGCACCACGTTCACATATATCTGCAAAATTTAAGTCTTGAAGATAGTTTTCTAAAGCTAATTCTTTAAACAGCTTATGTGCAGATTTTTTTATATAGATGGCGTGACAAAAGGGAATACCTTTGGAAATGTCGCAAGTGCGTATTTTTCCGGCAAATGGATATATATCTTGGAAGATATATTTATGAATGGTTTTGAGGTGTACAAAATCAAATTTATTAAAAATAATTTTTTTATGCAGATCGATTAAACGAGCACCAGTCAAAACGCGTTCAATTTGCTTGAGCTTGTCTAAATTACGTAGATTAAATTTATTTATAAGAACAGATGTTCCTTGATAGCAGTATGGATCTTGTAAATCATCTGTTGTCAAAATTCATGCCGCCTTGCTGTATTCAATAAGTTTTAACATTAATGATTTTAAATCTTTAATGTTATAAACACCTTGCGCATACTGTTCTAACAACTCTTGTTCATATTCAGTTAGCTTTAAATTTTCTAAGGCAAGCGTGGCTTTGATTTCTTCTATTAACATATATTTCCCTGTGCAAATTATAAGCTAATTATATCATAGACAAGTCATAAGCTTTAGTTTCATAGGGACTTTAAAGACTAAAAAAACCCGGATCAAGCGATCCGGGAAAACACTAGTTTGAGAGACTAATTTGAAAAGCATTAAGTACTGCTTAATAGGGTTACTTGTCAGCCTTAGGAGTTTTTGGGGCTTCTTCTGCTATTGGCATAGGAGGCATTAATGGGCGTGCATCCTTGACATCAAGCTTTGTGGATAAAAGATCTTTATCTACTTTGGCGTATACTTCGATGGGCTGGTTTTTAGCGATATATGACCAATCACGATCATCATCAAGCTCAACGACAATACTGTCATTACTATTATCTGTAAGTTCATATTTATCATCACCTAAAAAGCGTGTAAGGCGTCCTTGGACAAAAACTATTTCATCATCATTTGCATTATTTATAATGTCTTTGATAGAACGTAATTGATCGTTATCAAAACCTCTAGGACCATGATTGAAGTTTTGATCCTGTTCAAAACCGGCTACTCCTTTGTGACCAGGTCTGTGATCTGCATGGCCGGCGTAGGCGCTTACGGCAGTTAAACTTAGAGCCATTACGGAAGCGGTAAGGATAGCAGTCATCTTTTTCATAAGGTGTTCTCCTTTGTTTTCATGTCTCCAGTATAAAAAACAAAACTTAGATGAAAATTAGGAAAATATAATTTTTAAAGATATTTAAAGTTTTTATCTATAGAAAAATTTTGTATTTAAAATAAATAGTTATGTGATTTTTTTAACTATGTCGGACCTATTTTGTGGGGTTTATGATTATATTTATTAAAAATTAACTATAGTATTTGAATAAAGTTCAGAATAATCTAAAAAAATTTAAATATTTTCAAATAGTTAAATTAAAACTTAAAGTTTTATAAATTTCCTTGTTGACTTTATATTAAAGATCTTTATAATTATTTTCCGTTGTTTAGACAACGCAGTAATCTCAGATTAGGGGTATAGCCAAGCGGTAAGGCAACAGACTTTGACTCTGTCATTGCGCTGGTTC
>URKL01000130.1 GCA_900548485.1 uncultured Succinatimonas sp. | reverse complement strand
CAGTTTAATATATCCTAACCACGTATCCTTACGAGGAGCCTGTGATGCTTGTAAGAAAGAACGTGTCTATCGTGTTATTAAATTAGCTGATGAAACCATGAAGTTAATGGGCTTTGCAGATCCTCGCATTGCAGTTGCAGGCTTAAATCCTCACTGCGGCGAACATGGTTTATTTGGCAACGAGGATACAGAGGAAATTGTTCCCGCAGTTGAACAAGCCCAAGCTGAGGGAATCAATGTTCAAGGACCTATTGCTCCTGACACTGTTTTCCACCGTGCAGCAAATCGTAATGAATTTGACATTGTTGTTGTTCAATACCACGACCAAGGCCACATTCCGCTTAAAGTCTTAGGCTTTAGTTCTGGCGTAAATGTAACTGTAGGCCTACCAATCATTAGAACTTCCGTTGATCACGGAACCGCATTTGAAATTGCCGGCAAAGGTATAGCAGATCCTGAATCTATGAGTGTTGCTATGGATATTGGCGCACAGATGGGCTCTGTAAAATTTGCTGACGAATTAGTTTAAATTTAAAAATTTGGAGATATTTACTATGTTTAAACCTTATGGCGTTATTACCCCTGTATTAACTGCATTAGATGACAATGAAAACTTCAACAAAGACGCTTATCAAAAATTCATTGACAAGCTTATCAAAGCTGGTGTTCATGGTATTTTCGCTTTAGGTACTAATGGCGAATTCTACGCCTTCAACGCTGAAGAAAAAATTGAGATCATTAAGGCTGCTCGTGAAGCTGTTGACGGACGTGTACCTTTCTATGCTGGTACTGGTTGTGTTACCACCAAAGAAACTATTGAGCTTACTCGCGAAGTTTCAGCTTTAGGTGGTGTTGACTGCTTATCTGTGATTTCTCCTTACTTTGTAGGTATTAGCCAAGACGATCTCTATCGCCACTACAGCGCTGTAGCTAAGAGCACTGAATTGCCGATCCTTCTTTACAATATTCCTGCTCGTACTGGCAACAATATTGATTATAAGACTGTTAAAAAGTTAGCAGATGAATGCCCTAATATCATTGGTATTAAGGACAGCTCTGGAAACTTCGATAACACCTTAAAATATATCGAAAATACCGATCCTCGTCTCAATGTCTTAGCCGGTTCTGACTCCTTAATCTTATGGACTTTACAGGCCGGTGGTGCTGGTGCTATCTCAGGTTGCTCCAATATTTTCCCTGAGTTAATGGCATCTATCTACAACCTCTGGAAAGAAGGCAAATTTGCAGAAGCTAATGAAGCACAAAAGAAGATTCGTCCTTTCCGTAATGTAATGCAGATGGGCAATCCAAACAGCGTTGTTAAACGTGCCTCTGCTTTATTAGGTAATGGTACAGGTCCAGCTCGTTCTCCATCTAATATCGAAAACAAAGCTATTGATGACGCTTTATTAGAAGTTTTCAAGCTTTATAAATAATCACTAGTGCAGAGGTTTTAATCATGTCTCAAAAAGTTGTTATTACTCAGCCTCTGCACAAGGATGGCGTTGCCATCCTTGAAGCAGATAAGCTTAACATCGAAGTTTCTAATACTGGTGAGCCTAATGAATACTTACCATTTGTCAAAGATGCTGACGGCTTAATCATCCGTATTGGTCATATTGATAGAGCCACCATGGAAAAATGTCCTAACTTAAAAGTTATCGGCCGTCCTGGTGTTGGCGTAGATAATGTTGATGTCAAAGCCGCAACTGAATTAGGTATCCCTGTTGTTATCGCTCCTCGTGCAAACTCCCGTTCTGTAGCTGAATGTGCATTTACAATGATGTTTACTGCAGCTAAAGATATGGTCCGCGCTGACAAAGAAACTCGTAAGGGTAACTTCAAAGTCCGTAGCGAATATAAGGCTTATGAAATTGCAGGTAAAACTTTAGGTCTTATTGGCTATGGTAATATCGGTAGCATCCTAGCACAAATGAGTGCCGCAGTTGGCATGTCTGTTATTGTTTATGACCCGTTTGTAAAGCCTGAAGTTGTTGAAAAACTTGGCTATCGTTATGTAAGTTCAATTGATCCTATCTTAAAAGAAGCAGATGTAATTTCCTTACATGTACCTTTAACCGATTCTACTCGTAACTTAATTTCCAAGCCTCAGCTTGAGACTATGAAGTCAAATGCTATTTTGATCAATTGTGCTCGTGGTGGCATTATCAATGAAAAAGATCTTTATGATGCTTTAAAAAATAATGTTATCCAAGCCTGTTGTCTAGATGTATTTGAAAAAGAACCTGTCCCGGCTGATGATCCTCTTTTATCTTTAGACAATGTTATTGCCTATCCTCACATGGCTGGCCAAACCCGAGAAGCCGCTTCTAATGTGGCTACAGGTGCAGCTCGTGGCGTAGCTGCTGTTTTACGTGGCGAAAAGTGGCCTGCTGTTTGCAATCCTGAAGTTTATAACCACCCGCGTTGGGCAAATAAATAATTAAACGAGGATTTTAAAATGGCTTTATATTCACAAACTTCAATTAGACGTATCATCGGCGGTAAAGGATCTATTGCTAGTGTCGCTGATGTTGCTAAATCTTTCAATGCTCAGAATGTAGTCTTAGTCACTGATAAAGGTGTTTATAATTTAGGACTTACTGACAGCGCTTTACAAGCTTTAAAACAAGCAAATATCAATGTTCATGTAATCAATGATGTGCCCCCTGAGCCATCTGTTGCCCAAGTAAACCACATTTTTGAACAAGCCAAAGCTGTAAATTGTGATCTTTTAGTTGCAATTGGTGGCGGTTCCTCTATGGATACTACTAAGCTTGTATCTTTGATGTTACGTAATGAAGTAACATTAGAGCAAATGGTTAAAGGTGCAAAACCTACTGTTAAAGGTGTTCCTACTTTAATGGTTCCTACCACTGCAGGTACAGGTTCCGAAGCTACCCCTAATGCTATCGTTTTAGTCCCAGAAGAAAATCTAAAAGTTGGTATCGTCTGTGACTTTGAGGTTGCTGATGCTGTTATTTTAGATCCAGAGTTAACCCAAGGACTTCCTCCTCATATCACCGCTAATACTGGAGTTGATGCTTTATGCCACTTAATGGAATGCTATATCTCTAAAAAAGCAAATCCTTTATCTGATGCATTTGCTTTAGCCGGTATTCGCTTAGTTGGTGAAAGCTTACGTCAATGCTATAACAACGGTAGCGATCTTGAGGCTCGTGAAAAGATGTTACTTGCAGCTTGCTACGGTGGTATCTGTATTGCTTCCTCTAGTACAACTGCAATTCACGCACTGTCATATCCTTTAGGTGGTCGTTACCACATTCCTCATGGTTTATCTAACGCCATCTTAATGCCTTTAGTTATGGATATTAACAAGCTTTCTTGCCTTGATAAATATTTCGAAATGGCTAAAGCCTTAGGTATTGATGTTACTGGGAAAACTAAGGAAGAAGTTGCTCAATTATTTGTTGATGAACTCTATGCTCTTAACCGAGATTTAAATGTCAAATGCGATCTTAAGGCTGTAGGTGTAACTGAAGATGTTATCGACTCTTTAGTTGAGGGCGCTTCTAAGGTAACTCGTTTACTTAACAATAACCCTAAAGACTTAAGCAAAGAAGAGATGCGTGATATATACGTAAAACTCTTAGCCGCTAATGCTTAGTATTTAATTCAAACAAAGGACCTAATTGCATGAAAAATCGTACAGATTTCATTGCAGGTATAGTGTTGGCAATCTTCTCCATCCTCTATTATATGCAAGCTTGTAGCGTGCGTATCTTCCCCGGGATGGGGAAGTCCATAGTCAACTCACAGACTATGCCTAAAATTTGGGCTATCTGCTTATTCCTACTTGCAGTTTGCTTAATTTCAAGACCTTTCCGTAAAAGCTATAAAGATGACTGTTCTTCTGGGAAAAAATCTTTATCTCTTATAGCTACCTTAAAGGATAACTCCTTAATTATTTATACATTTGGAGCTTTATTCCTGTATGCCATAGCCTTAGAGTACGTTGGATTCATCATCTCTAGTGCTATTTATATCTTCCTGCAAACCCTGATTTTAATGCCGAAAAACAATCGTAGTTTTATCAAGGCTGCTATTTTAGGTGTAGTAAGTGGTGTAGCCGCTTTCTGTATCTTCGTTTATTGGCTCGATGTTTTGCTTCCTGTCGGCAAACTTTTTGAGTAAGGAGAGATTATGTCTGAAGTTTTACAAGGACTATTATCTGTCTGCGATTTTACAGTATTATTTTTCATAGTAGTTGGTGTATTCGTAGGCATTGTTTTCGGTTCTATTCCAGGACTTACAGCCACAATGGCTATTGTAATGTTCCTGCCATTGACCTATACCATGACCCCAATTCAAGGTGTATCAACCTTAATTGCCCTATACATAGGCGGTATTTCCGGAGGTTTAATCAGTGCGATCTTGCTAAATATTCCAGGAACTCCATCCTCTATTACTACCTGTTTTGATGGCCGACCTATGGCTTTAAAAGGTCAAGCAGGAAAAGCCTTAGGAACTGGTGTAGTTTTCTCTTTCTGTGGAACTATCGTTGGTATTATCGTCTTAATTGTGGCAGCTCCACTTATCGCCGCAGTTGCAATTAAATTTGGCCCTTATGAGTACTGTACCTTATCCTTATGCGCTTTATCATTGGTAATCTCTTTAACTGGTAAAGACTTAGTCAAAGGTTTAATCAGCGGCCTTATAGGTGTGATTTTAGCCACTGTAGGTTTAGCCCCTGTAGATTCAGCTAAACGCTTTACCTTTGGCTCTACTGAATTAAATTCAGGCTTTGCTCTTTTAACTTTACTAATCGGCCTTTTTGCGATTACTGAAGTTATTAAAGCTGCTGAAGAAGCTAAAAATCCTGTTGAAGCTACCATGAATGAAAGCAATGTAAAAATCAGGGGCTTTGGCTTTAGCTTATCTGAGTTTTTCGAGCAAAAATGGAATATGCTCCGCTCATCCTTTATCGGTATTATTATCGGTATCTTACCTGGCATCGGTGGTGCTATCTCTGGCATGCTTTCCTATACCGCAGCTAAAAATCAATCTAAACATCCTGAAAAATTCGGCACAGGTATTATGGATGGCGTTGTAGCCTCAGAATCAGCTAATAATGCTGGTATTGGTGGCGCCATGATCCCTATGTTAACTCTTGGTATTCCTGGTGATGCTGCTACTGCCATGTTATTAGGTGGTCTTATGGTTCATCAAATTGCCCCAGGTCCGCTTATTTTCGATAAAAACGGCGTTGAAGTATTCGGCATCTATGCTGCCATGATCATTGCCACTATTGCTATGCTTTGCTTAGAGTTATTCGGCATTCGTATATTCGTTAAGATCTTAAAACTCAAAAAATACTGGCTCATGCCTGTAATTATCATGCTCTGCATCATTGGTGCTATTGGTAATGCAAACCGCTTATTTGATGTATGGTCTGTTATGGTCTTCGGCTTCATGGGTTATGTCTTATTAAAAGCCAAAATCCCTCATGTACCTATGATCTTAGGCTTCATCTTAGGACCAATCTTTGAGTTGAACTTCCGTAGATCTGTACAACATTACAACATTGATCCTACAGGAGTCTTTAGCCATCCCATTGCAATTGGCTTCTTTGTATTCACCATTTTCGTAGTCGCCCCGCTCCAGAATAATCCCGCTCAAATGCCCGTCCAACAGTTCGATACGACGGTCATCATTACGGTAATGGAACTCTTTAAACTCCGATTCCGTCAGTTCCTTACTGACTTCTTTCCCGTTCACCTCCGCACGGAGATAATAATGTCCCCGGTTTTCATATGCGAATACATTCTCCAGCACAATATCCCGACCGTGCTTCACATCCTGCTGCCAAGGCACCATGAACAGCAACAA
>URKL01000129.1 GCA_900548485.1 uncultured Succinatimonas sp. | reverse complement strand
TCGGCATCAATATGGTCTGGTTGCCACCCGCCTACAAAGGCGCCTCGGGCGGTTACTCCGTCGGCTATGATACCTACGATCTCTTTGACCTCGGCGAGTTTGATCAAAAAGGGTCTGTCGCCACCAAATATGGCGACAAAGCGCAGTTGCTGGCGGCGATCAACGCCCTGAAGGAGCACAATATCGCCGTACTGCTGGATGTGGTGGTAAACCATAAAATGGGCGCTGATGAAAAAGAGGCTCTGCGCGTTCAGCGCGTCGATGAGCAGGATCGTACGCAAATTGACGAGGAGATCATTGAGTGCGAGGCATGGACGCGCTACACCTTCCCGGTGCGCGCCGGACAGTATTCGCAGTTTGTCTGGGACTACAAATGTTTTAGCGGCATTGACCACATCGAGAACCCGACGGAAGACGGTGTGTTTAAAATCGTCAACGATTACACCGGCGAAGGCTGGAATGAACAGGTCGATGATGAGCTCGGCAACTTTGACTATCTGATGGGCGCCAATATCGATTTCCGCAATCATGCAGTGACCGAGGAGATCAAATACTGGGCGCGCTGGGTAATGGAGCAGACCGGCTGCGACGGTTTTCGTCTTGACGCGGTCAAGCATATCCCCGCCTGGTTTTATAAAGCGTGGATCGAGCATGTTCAGGAGGTGGCCCCGCAGCCGCTGTTTATTGTAGCGGAATACTGGTCCCATGAAGTGGAGAAGCTCCAGCAGTATATCGACCTGGTCGAGGGCAAAACGATGCTGTTTGATGCCCCACTGCAGATGAAATTTCATGAAGCGTCGCGCCAGGGCCGCGATTATGACATGAGCCAGATTTTCAGCGGGACGCTGGTCGAAGCCGACCCTTTCCATGCCGTCACTCTGGTCACCAATCATGATACGCAGCCGCTGCAGGCCCTCGAGGCGCCGGTTGAACCCTGGTTCAAGCCCCTCGCCTATGCGCTGATCCTGCTGCGGGAGAATGGCGTGCCCTCGGTCTTTTATGCCGATCTCTTCGGCGCTTCCTATGAGGATACCGGCGGCGACGGAGAGACCTATGCCATTGAGATGCCCGTTATCGAACAACTCCACGAGCTGATCGACGCCCGTCAGCGTTTTGCCCATGGCGTGCAAACCCTTTGGTTCGATCATCCTAACTGCATCGCCTTTAGTCGTAGCGGTACTGACGACGATCCAGGCTGCGTGGTGATCATGTCCAATGGCGATGAGGGCGAAAAGACGCTGACGCTGGGCGAAAACTATGGCAACAAACGCTGGCGGGATTTTCTCGGTAACCGGGAAGAGATTGTCGAAACCGATGGCGAAGGCTGCGCGACTTTTACTTGTAACGGGGGGAGCGTGAGCCCTCTCCTTTTGCTACAGCCACAATTAAGGGCTTTTTCTTGGTAGAATTTTCATAAGCATCAGAAATAACCTCTTCAGCTTGCTTTAATTGTCCTTTACCACCATCAATAAAAATTAAATCTGGCATGATCCCCTCATCTGGATTTTTAAAGCGCCGAGTTAAAACCTGGTGCATCGCTGCAAAGTCATCTCCAGGAGTAATGCCACTGATATTAAAACGCCGATAATGGGCTAAATCAGGCCCTTCACGATTAAAAGAAACACAAGAGGCAACCGTTAACTCTCCTTGAGTATGTGAAATATCGTAACATTCCATATGCTCAATGCCTTTTATGCCCAATAAATTTTCTAAAGATAAAATTCGCTCTTGCGCTGTAGTTTTATCATTAAGTCTAGCCTTAAGAGAGGCTAAAGCATTTTCATGAGCTAATCGTAAATAACGCGCTCTTTCAGTTTTTACATTGACTAAGAGCTTAATATCTCGCTTGGCAAATAACTTAATACCTTCTAAAAGACTATCTTTATCCTCAAGATCTCTATCAATAATGATTTCCTCAGGGGTCATAGCCGCATGATTTTCATTTAAATAAAATTGACTTAAAAAGGCCTCCAAGGTAGCATTTTCTGTATCATCTTTTTCAATTTTAGGGAAGTAAGAACGCGTACCTATAATTCTTCCTCGTCTTACAAATAAGACATGAACACAGGCGGTCCCAGGAATTGAAGATAAAGCTACTACATCCATATCTACCATAAGATCGCCTGAGACTGATTGAGATTCAGAGGTTCTTCTTAAAGCTTGATATTGATCGCGAATGACTGCAGCTTCTTCAAAACGCAACTCCGAAGACAACTGCTCCATCTTAGTTTTTAAACTCTCTAATACTTCCTTATTCTTGCCCTTTAAAAATAATCTTACATAATCAACTTGTAATCGATAATTGCGTTCGCCATCCTCTCCCAGCTCCACACAAGGAGCTAAACACTTACCTATTTGTGCTAATAAACAAGGACGAGATCTATGCGCATAAACACTATCAGCACATTGGCGTATGGGAAATAAGGTTTGCAGAAGTTTCAAACTCTCTTTAGCGGCTTTTATATCAGGATATGGTCCAAAATATTCACCTGGTAAATTGCGCGAGCCTCGATAAAAATACAAACCTGGGTGTTGATGTTTAGACAGATACAAATATGGGTAGGATTTATCATCACGCAAAAGAATATTATAGCGTGGCTGATATTTTTTAATTAAATTGTTTTCGAGGATTAAAGCTTCTGCTTCAGAAAAAGTAACCGTAAACTCAATATGATGGATATGTTTAACTAAAGCTGCAGTTTTAGGACTTACATCCTTTAAAAAATACTGCGAAAGTCTTTTTTTTAAATCTCGAGCTTTTCCTACATAAATTACCGACTCCTCATCTCCATACATACGATAAGAACCTGGTCGATTAGGAACCGTTTTTAAAAAGCTTTTATAGTCAAACACAAAAAAAACCTTTTAAAAAATAAAAAATTTGAAAGGAATATGGTCCCTTACGGGACCATACCTAAAAATTAGAAAGCAGGGATAACAGCGCCGTTATAGTTATCTTCAATAAATTCATAAGTTTCCTTAGAATTTAAGGCTTTAACTAATTTTGCCATACCGTCTTTCTTAGCAGATTCAGGATTTGCAACTAAGATATTTACATAAGGTGAATCCGGCTTTTCAAGGAAAATTGCATCCTCAAGCGGATTTAATTGAGCACCAATAGCGTAGTTAGTATTGATAACTGCAATATCAACCTCATCTAAAGAACGCGGTAATTGTGGAGCTTCTAATTCCTTAATCTCCAAGTTCTTAGGATTTTCTTTAATATCTAAAGAAGTAGCAGCTAAATTAGTCGGATCTTCTAGGACAATTAAACCTGCAGACTGTAATAACAATAAAGCACGACCACCATTGGTAGGATCATTTGGAATAGAAACTGTGGCGCCATCCTTTAAGTCTTTTAAATCCTTAATAGACTTTGAATAAACACCCATAGGCTCAATATGAACTGCTGCGACCTCTTGAATGTCTAAATTACGGTCACTGCGGAAAGCCTCTAAATATGGACGGTGCTGGAAATAATTAGCATCGATCTGTCCATCAGCGGTAGCTAAGTTAGGCTGAACATAATCATTGAACTCAACAATTTTCAAATCAACACCTTCTTTAGCTAAGATTGGCTTAACGAACTCTAAAATCTCAGCATGAGGAACTGGGGTTGCACCGACACTGATAGTTTCATTCGCAATTGCCTGGCTTGAAAATGCCAAGCTTAAGGCAGCTACACCTAATAATACATTAAACTTCTTCATTGATAACTCCTAAATAATATCAGCGATGATCTACTTTTTTAGTAATAATGTCACCTATCCATTGAGTTAGCTGAACCATTAAAATCAAAATAATGACAGTCATTACCATGATTTGTACCTGGAAACGCATATAACCATAACGAATAGCTATATCACCTAAACCGCCACCACCGATAGTACCGGCCATCGCTGAACAACCGATAATTACGATAACAGTTAAAGTAAAATTCTGAACCAATTCAGGTAAAGCCTCAGGGATTAAAACCTTACGAATAATTCTAAAAGGACTGGCTCCTAATGATTGAGCGGCCTCTATTAAACCATAAGGTACTGTTCTTAATGAGGTTTCTACTAAACGTCCCAAAAAAGGAATTGTAGAAATGGTCAAAGGAACAATCGCTGCAGTAGTACCAATACTAGTTCCTACAATAAATTTGGTGATAGGAATAATAGCTACCATCAAAATAATAAAAGGAATAGAACGCAGAGCATTAACAATGGTACCTAAAATGGCATAAAAACGCGGCGAATCCCAAAAATAACCTTTAGAAGTTACAAGCAGTAATACGCCTAATGGCACACCAAAAATAATGGAAACTATAGTTGCTAATAGCACCATATATAAAGTGTCTAAAGTACCAAAAGTTAAAAGAGTGGCAATTTTGGCATTAGCACTAGATAAACCTAAAGAAACTAAAAAAGAATTCACGCCTTACTCTCCTATGTATTCATAACCTAAAAGTTTGGTCTTATATACACGTTTTTCAAACTCCTTTAAGGTTTCATCAATCTTTGCAAAATCTCCACCAACAGCCGCAATGAGGATGCCTAAAGGTTCATTTTGAATATGATTTATAGCTCCACCTAGGATACTTACAGAAGCACCGGTAAGTTTAGCTACATCAACTAAAACCGGATCATTGGCCTTACTTCCTAAGAAGAGAAGCTCAATCCAAGCACGAGACCCCTCTTTATATCCTTGATGCAACTTAGAATAAGACAAAAGATCGGTTATATCCTTGCGGACTGCAGCTGTAACTAAGCGATGAGTTAACTCCTGCTTAGGATTTGCAAATACCTCTAAGGTAGATCCCATCTCAGAAATCAAACCACCATCAATGACAGCGACACGATCACAGCATTCCTTGATAACTTCCATCTGATGGGTAATGATGACGATAGTTAAACCAAGCTTTTCCCTTAAATCAATTAAAAGCTTTAAGATAGCCGAGGTTGTTTTAGGATCTAATGCGGAAGTAGCTTCATCACAAAGCAAAACCTTAGGGTTTGAGGCTAAAGCACGAGCAATACCTACACGCTGTTTTTGACCACCAGATAGCTGGGCTGGATATACACCAGCTTTATCAGCTAAACCTACCATTTCAAGCAATTCCATCACACGCTTATGAATATCTTCTTTGCTCATCTTCTCATCAAGCTCTAAAGGAAAAGCCACATTTTCCTCTACAGTCATAGAAGATAGTAAATTGAATTGCTGAAATATCATACCAATTGAGCGACGAGCTAAACTTAACTCTCTGGCATTTAAAGCAGTCATTTCTTTACCGTCAACGACTACCGAGCCTGAGGTCGGGCGCTCTAGCATATTGATAATACGAATTAAGGTAGACTTACCTGCGCCAGATAAGCCAATAACACCAAAAATCTCACCCTTTTTGATTTCAAGATCGATACCTTTCAATGCTTCAAGCTCTTGATGTTTATCAATCTTATAAGTTTTTCGAATAGAGGTTAATTTAATCACTTCATACGCCCTAAGTTAAAAAAGAGGGTCTGTTTCAACTTTTTAAATTTAAATTAAAATTCTTTCTTGAATTTCAAGCTATTAAAGTCGTCTTTATTAAGTTAATCACGTTTTTATTAGTCTTCAATTTTACACATTTTTATTCTGTTTTAAAAATAATTACTCCACAAAGTGAATACACCTGCTAATAAAAGGCTTATTCTTCTGCTTTAACGAAAATTGCACTAAAATTGTGATGTACTTCATAGTTTTATACTTCATTATCAATACATTGTAATCGCTTCCCTCCTATAAAGGAGGGTATTTTAAGCTTCATAAAGAACTGCACTATGATTACAAAGAATCTCTGTATCTTACACTATCCCGAGTATATCCTCCGGGATCTACGTTCAAAACAGCG
>URKL01000128.1 GCA_900548485.1 uncultured Succinatimonas sp. | reverse complement strand
GGCAGTAATCCCTGTTGCCTCATCTATAGCAATATAGTCCTCTTGAACAGTCTTTGAACTTGTTTTGATTTTTAACATGCGTAAATTTTTAAACGGTTAAGAGGCTGCCAACGCTTAATTATTTTCGATGCCAACTAATAAAACCGACTTCTCTATAAAAACAAAGGCCACCATATGGTAGCTTATCGTGAATAATATATAGCTTTTTTGTAAGCAAACTTTACTTGCGTATTATTTCACAAATGGCATTTTATTTAAAGAAAATCAGTGTTAAAAATAGATAAAATCCTTCATTTTGTGCACTAACTCAAAATCATGTATTTAACAGGACGATAAGGAGGGTATTTGCCATTTAAATTGAAATTTAATTAGCGATTAAATCTCATAATTTTTTTTATATGTTATTGAGGTATAAAATCTATTATTACTTAAATAATATCGTTTTTAGGGTGGGGAAAAATAATTTTATTTTAAGATATTTTTTTAACGCACTAAATTTTTTTAATATATTTGATTTTTTAATGTTAAAGCAAGTAAGCGATACAGCTAATTTCAAGCCATAAAATTAGCAATAATAAAGCTAAAAGAGCATAGCCCTTGGCAGTTACTGGATAGCCTAAGGAGAAGTGCATAGCTATGGGAGTTCTTAAGGTAAGAAAACTTTTAGGTACAGATCTTTTAAAGTGTAAGTCGCGATTATCGCCTATGGCAAAACGAAAAATAAAAGTGGTTAATAGACAGACGACAAATCCAAGCAGGATCTTTAAAAGCGTGGTCATAGATAAATGCATCCATAAGATCTAGATACAATATTATGTCACAAAAAAAACTTAGAACCAAAGCTAAATTATAAGATTATGTTCTGACTCACATTATTGAGTTAAATATAGGAAATTAAAAAAAAATCTACTAGATTCTAGATATAGATTTTTATGCCCAAAATGGGTTAAGGAGTAATTTATGGATCCTGCCGTTATTACTTTAATTGTGTTAGCTGTAGTCGCATTTTTATTTATAACAGAATTAATTCCTATTGCAATTACAGCTATGACTGCCTCTGTAAGCTTAGCTATCTGTGGAGTCTTATCTGTTCCAGATTGTTTTGCGGGATTTTCAAACCCAACAGTGATCCTGTTTGCCGGTATGTTTGTAGTCGGTGCAGCTATGCTTGACTCAGGTCTTGCGCAGAGTTTTGGTAAATATGTAGTCAATAAAGTTGGCACTAAAGAGTTTCCTTTGATGGCAGCTTTGATGGGCGTTACAATCTTTATGTCAGCCTTTGCATCAAATACAGGAACTGTTGCTTGTTTGATGCCAATGGTTTTAGGTTTATGTCTATCAGCTAATATTCCAGCTGCAGCTTTATTGATGGCTCTAGCAGTTGCAGCTAATACTGGTTGTAATTTAACCATGGTTGGTACCCCTCCAAATATGTTAGCTGTTGCTGCTTTAGAGAGTGCAGGTTATGAACCTTTTGGCTTCTTTGAATTTGCAATTATCGGCGGCCCTATCGCTATTGCTTGTATGTTGTTTATGCTTTATATAGGCCGCAAAATTTTGCCTAAGCATTTAGTTGATACTTCAATGATGGATGATGGTTCAGGACATATTGTTGAAGGTTCAAGAAGACAGCGTATTTTAGCTTTAATCATTTTAGCCTATGTTGTAGGCGGCCTTATCATTGGTATTCCGGGACTTACTCCGGCAATGGTTGCTGTATCAGGTGCTCTTTTATGTGTACTTACCCGTTGTATTACTGAAAAACAGGCTTATAACGGCATTGATTGGACAACTATTTTCCTTTTTGCCGGTATGTTGCCATTAGCAACAGCTTTACAAAAAACAGGTGCTGGTGAAATGGTGGCTAATGCTGTGATTTCTATTATGGGAGATGAGCCCTCAGATTTAGTTATGATGTCGGTATTATTTTTAATTTCCTGTGGCTTAACTCAGTTTATGCCGAATACCGCAACCGCAGCTTTGTTAATACCGATTGGTTTTTCAATTTCAGAGAAACTTCAAATTTCCCCTTATGCTGTAACTATGGCTATTACTATTGCCGCCTCTTGCTCTTTTGCAACTCCAGTTGCCACTCCTCCTAATACCATTATCATGTCTCCAGGTGGTTTACACTTTATGGATTACATTAAAGTTGGTATTCCTATGTGTTTAATCTCGTTTGTTTTATGTGTCTTGATTGTTCCTAATGTATGGGAATTTTAAATTGAGTTGACCAGCATATGTTGCTGGTCAATGTTTTTTTTGTGTAACGAGAGCTGTAACTCACGGTTTTGCTTGGTCATTTGTTATAATTTTCTTAAATACTTAATTTTAGAGTGGCCTAAGGATAATTTATGAACCCGCTTTGTTTACTTGAAAATTTTGACAAAGAACTACACGGCTTTTTTAAAACTGCATTATCAAGACAAGAGCATTGCCTGTCATTTATTCCAGATGAAAATGCAACTTCTCCTATAAGTGCTTCTTTAATGGGAGATCTTCTTGTAAATGTTACAGAAAATCTAACTTTAAATCGTTCCGAGAGCTTAGAATCTTTAACTTGTAAGCGTATTTGTGAACTGTTTGGGGCGCAAAGAGCTAATTTGCGTACAGTGTCTATTGAAGCTGCCTCTCGTGTAGTATTTCAGGCTTTAGCTTCAAGAGGCGATGTTGTAATGTCTTTAGATTTACGTAAAAAAGAACATTGCAATAGCGAGAATTTAGTATATCGTTTTGTAAATTTTGGTGTAGATCCATCAACTCAGGTTTTAGATATGGATGCTTTAGAGAAGCAGGCTAAACAGTGTAAGCCTCATCTCATCATCCTCTCTCCTATAAATTATCCTTTGGAAATTGATTACGAGCGTTTGTCAAATATTGCAAAATCTTGCGGAGCCATTTTATGGTGCGATATTTCACAGACAGCTCCTTTAATTGCCGCAGGAGCTATGCAAAGTCCAGTTCCTTATGCTGATGTAGTAACCTTTAGCTCTCATGGTGCTATGCAAGGCCCTCAAGCGGCGGTGATTTTATCTACTCATGAAATTGCTAATGTAATTGACAGAGCTAATCAGACTTCTGGTCATCGCGGACTTATGACCCCGCAGTTAGCTGCTTTAGCTGTACGTATGCATGAGATGTCTATGCCTTTACATAAGGATTATGCACAGTCTGTAATTAACAATGCTAAAGCTTTAGCCACAGGTTTAACTGAAGGTGGTATGAAGATTTTCTGTGGTGAACCTCAGTCTCACTTAGTGATGATTGATACTCGTAATTGTGCATTATCAGCACGTGGTGCACAGGAATTGCTTGCAGAGTTAGGCATAGGTGTACGTATTTGTAATATGCTTACAGCTTATTCTGAGGTTAAGTATGAGGCTGTACGCTTCTCAACTTTACCTGTTACGACAAGAGGTTTGGACGAGAATGGGCTTATTACTTTAGGCCGTAATATCGGAACTTTCTTACAGAACCCTAGTGATGAAAAATCTAAAGAACTGGCCGCTTTAGTAGCCTCTTTAACTGAAAACTTACCTATTTTTAATCCTAAGTGGCTTGATTCCTCTTGCGCTAAAATGTTGGATATTGCTTAAACAATGTTCAATACTAATCTTAATTTTGAGGCCGATCGCTTTGCGATCGCGCCTATGATCGATGTAACAACCTCAGCTTTTAGACGTTTTGCTCGTATCTTAACTAAGAGATCGATGTTATATACGGAAATGATCGCCGCTGAGGCCTTAATTCATGGAAAACTTAATTTAATTGCATATGACAAAGAAGAATTGCCTTGTGTATTGCAATTAGGGGGAAGTGATCCGCAAAAATTGGCTTTGGCTGCAAAAATTGGTGAAGATTGTGGTTATAGTGCTATCAATTTAAATGCCGGATGTCCTTCAGATAAGGTTCAAAGTGGTTCTTTTGGCGCTATTTTGATGAAAACACCAGAGGTTATTGCCGAGGCTTGTGAAAAAATGCAAGCTCAGGTCAAAATCCCGGTGACCGTTAAAACCCGCATAGGCGTAGATGAAAACGATTCTTTTGAAGATACTTTAAAGATCGTTAAAACTATTTACGAAAGTGGTTGTCGTCATATCATTTTGCATGCACGCAAAGCTTGGCTTAATGGTTTATCTCCTAAGGAAAATCGCACAGTGCCTCCGCTTGACTATGAGCGTGTATATGCGATGAAAGAATTATTTCCAGATTTTTATATCACTATCAATGGCGGAATTTTAACTATTGACGATTGTTTACAACAGTTGCAAAAAGTTGATGCTGTAATGCTAGGTCGAGCTATTATTGATAATCCTTATATTCTAGCTTATGTAGATTCTCAAATCTTCAATGATAAAAGTGAGATAAAGAGTCGAGAGCAAATCTTGCAAGAGACAGTCTGTCTATGTGAGAGATTTATGTCAGAAGGTCATAAATTCCATCATTTAGCTATGCATGCCTTAAATTTATTTAATGGTTGCCATGGTGCTCGACGTTATAGGCAATATTTGTCATTACATATGCATAAAAGTACAGCTAATCCGCAACTATTGCTTGAAGCTTATAAAGTGATGCAAGAGGCCTAATAGTACTTGAAAGCAGAAATCTTTTAGCTAGATATTTGAGATTTTTGCTTATAGCGTAATATTGCAAAAACAAGAAAGGAGGCAGCGTTAGTTATTCTAAATTTTAACGCTGATTATTTATGAAACTTACGATTGATTCTACTGTAACTTTAAATAATGGGGTAAAGATGCCCTTATTAGGCTTAGGCTTGTTTCATACTCCTTCAGGAGAGGTTGCTCGTCAGGCTGTAAGATGTGCTTTAGAGTACGGTTATCGTATGTTAGACACAGCTCGAGTTTATTGTAATGAAAAAAGTGTTGGTCGAGGTATCGCTGATAGTGGCATAAGTCGCGATAAGATTTTTGTAACAACTAAATTGTGGAAAAGTGATTGGGACAACCCGCGAGCAGGTCTTTTAGCCTCATTAGAGCGTTTAGGTCTGGATTATGTCGATCTCTTTTTATTGCATTGGCCGTTTAAAGGTTATGAAAAGGCTTATATAGAGCTTGAAAAGTTACAAAAAGAAGGTTTATGTCGCGCAATTGGTGTTTCTAATTTTAGAATTCATCATCTGGAGGCTTTGGAAAAAGCTGGTGCCACAACTATTCCTCAAGTAAATCAGATGGAAATTCATCCGGTGAATACTGAGGAGGAGCTAAGTGCTTATTGCCGTAAAAAGAACATATTAATGGAGGCTTATTCTCCTTTAGGAGGAGAGGGCAGACTTTTAATTGACGATCCGCGATTAATAGGTATTTGCAATTATTATAAGGTTACACCATCTCAAGCTATTTTGCGTTGGGATATTCAAAGAGGAATCGCTGTTATTCCTAAATCTGTCCACCCTGAGCGTATTTTATTGAATTCTCAGCTCTATGATTTCGATCTCTCCTTACAAGATTTGGAAATCATTTCAGATATGAATAGCAATGAAAGACGTAATTACGATCCAGATAAAATTGATGATCGACCTGCTGAGTTAAATCCTAAATTAATCGAAGAGGTTTAGCTTGTAATCTAAGAGTTGCCATTTATCCTTCGTGCCTTAACATCTTGTTTTTCAGGCCAATGTCAAAATCCCTCATCATATTGAAGTGCCCCCGACAAGTTGAACAAGCTTATAGGGGGCACTTTATCTGTTGAAGGTACTTTAACTAAATTTTGACGGAGATGTCCACTATCGTAGGCCTAATTGGATAGAGATAGCTAAAAAACACTCTATAACTTGCTCAATGTCAAATAAGTGGAGATCTTCTGATAATAGTGCTTGTGAGATGGCTTTTGGTGAATGAAAAATAAGTGTTATTTGTAATAATTCTAATAATCT
>URKL01000127.1 GCA_900548485.1 uncultured Succinatimonas sp. | reverse complement strand
AATCAAATCGGGATTTTTTTCGCTTAAAAGGTTTAAGCTTAACGAGGTAGGATGAAGCGACTACCGTCTTTGCGCTGTCTAAATAAAATAGCAATGAAACCGACTACAGAGACTACCTCAGCTTTAACAGCATCGGCACAAGCTGTAGCTTGTTCTTTACGATCGTCACCGGAATTTAGTTTAACCTTGACAAGCTCGTGATATTCTATAGAACTATCTAGCTCTTTTAAAACAGCCTCAGATAAGCCGCCAGAGCCTAACATTACGACAGGCTTTAACGAGTGAGCCTGAGCCTTAAGAAATTGACGTTGTTTTGAATTTAAAGACATATTTAACCTACGATTGATAATTTATTGTAACTTAGTTGCGCTAAATATCAGATTGCAATTATTATTTGATATCTTTAAATTGTATAATAACTGAGAATATTTTTAAATCTTTCTAAATGGGATCAAGCTTTTGCCAGTTAAAAAAAGAACAGCAAGCCAGACTCGTTGGCTTCAAGAACATTTTTCTGACCAATATGTAAAGCAGGCCCATAAGCTCGGTTTGCGCTCTCGTGCAGCTTTTAAGCTTGAAGAGTTGCAACAGCGCGATAAGCTTATTCGTCCTGGCAATATTGTAGTCGATCTAGGAGCAGCTCCAGGTGGTTGGTCTGAATTTGCCATTAAGTGTATAGGTGATAGTGGACATGTTATAGCCTGCGATATTTTACCGATGCGTCCAATTCGTGGAGTTGAATTTCTTCAAGGAGATTTTCGTGAAGATGAAGTCTTCTGTAAACTCTATAGTATGATTGGGGTTGGTGCTCATGTAGTATTATCGGATATGGCACCAAATATGTCAGGCAATGTTGCCATTGACCAACCTCGAGCTATGCTTTTGTCTGAATTAGCCTTAGATATGGCGCGTCGAGTTCTGCGTATTGGTGGAACCTTTGTAGTAAAGGTCTTCCAAGGTGTGGGCTCTCAGGAATTTTTAAAGGAATTACGACATGACTTCAAAGAGGTTCGTGTACGTAAGCCTGATGCCTCAAGAGATAGATCTCGTGAGGTTTATATGGTTGCCACAGGTTTTAAAGGCCATCCTTTAAACGGTGTCAGCCCAGCTACAGAATTTGCAGCAATACCGGATGAGGATCCGGATGAAAAAGGGGAAGTATGACTAAAAATCTGATCCTATGGCTCGTAGTAGCAGTCATTTTGATGACTCTTTTTGAGTCTTTTAACTCAAGCGAAAGCTCAGGTCGTACAGAGGATTACACCACCTTTGTACGTGAGGTGCAGTCTGAGCAGATCCAAGAGGTAGTCTTTGATGGCTATGTGATCAATGGTTTAAAGCGTAATGGTGAAAAATTTGTCACTGTTATGCCTTTATCAGATCCGCAATTATTAGAAAATTTAATCAGTCACAATGTCAGAGCTTCAGGTACTAAGCCTGAGGAACAGAGTACCTTGATGACAATCTTTGTCTCTTGGTTCCCAATGATCTTACTCATTGGTGTGTGGATTTTCTTTATGCGTCAGATGCAAGGTGGTTCAAAAGGCAATCCTTTATCTTTTGGTAAGAGTAAAGCTAAGCTTTTGAGCGAAAATCAGATCAAGACTACTTTTGCGGATGTTGCAGGCTGTGATGAGGCTAAAGAGGATGTTGTAGAGTTAGTCGACTTCCTCAAAGATCCTTCTAAGTACTCTAAATTAGGTGGACGTATTCCTCGTGGTGTTTTAATGGTAGGTCCTCCAGGTACAGGTAAAACTTTATTAGCTAGAGCTATTGCAGGTGAAGCTAAGGTACCGTTCTTCTCCATTTCAGGTTCTGATTTCGTGGAGATGTTCGTAGGTGTAGGTGCCTCACGTGTCCGTGATATGTTCGCAACTGCTAAAAAGAATGCTCCTTGCATTATCTTCATCGACGAAATTGACGCTGTAGGCCGTAAACGTGGTGTAGGCTTAGGAGGCGGTCATGATGAGCGCGAGCAGACCTTAAACCAGTTATTAGTAGAGATGGATGGTTTTGAAGGCTTCGAGGCAGTGATTGTAATTGCTGCTACTAACCGTCCTGATGTCTTAGATCAAGCTTTATTACGTCCTGGTCGTTTTGACCGTCAAGTAGTTGTTGGTTTACCTGATGTTCGTGGTAGAGAGCAGATCTTAAAAGTTCATATGCGTAAGGTTCCTTTATCAAAGGACGTTGATGCCGCTGTTTTAGCTCGTGGAACACCAGGTTTCTCAGGAGCTGAGCTTGCAAACTTAGTCAATGAAGCTGCTTTAGCTGCCGCACGTAAGAATTTACGCGTCGTTAGCATGCACGAATTTGAAGAGGCTAAAGATAAACTCTTAATGGGTGCTGAACGTCGTTCTATGGCAATGACTGAGCATGAGCGTATCAATACAGCTTATCATGAGGCAGGACATACTATTGTAGGTCGTCTTATGCCTGAGCACGATCCGGTCTACAAGGTTTCAATTATTCCAAGAGGCCGTGCTTTAGGTGTGACTATGTATTTACCTGAGCAAGATCGTTATAGCCAAAGCAAGCAGTACTTAATGTCAAATATTTCTACCTTATTTGCAGGAAGAATAGCCGAGTCTTTGATGTTTGGTGAGGATGCTGTTACTACAGGCGCTTCTAATGATATTGAAAGAGCTACAGATATTGCGCGTAAGATGGTAACTCGTTGGGGCTTTAGCAAGCGCTTAGCACCGATGCTCTATGAGAAGGATAACGAGTCCTCCATGTATTTAGGCTCTCAAGGTAGCTCCATGCAAGCTATGTCAGATAAGACTGCTTTGATTATCGATGAAGAGGTAACTTCTATTGTTAACTCTTGTTATGCTAAAGCCGAACAGCTTCTTAAAGATAACAAAGACATTCTTGAGAATATGAAGGATGCTTTGTTAAAGTACGAAACTATTGATGCTTTACAAATTGACGATCTTATGAATCGCGTCCCGGTAAGAGCTCCTACTTTGGATTATGATCCTGCTGTAAATAGTAATGATGGTCCTAAGTCTCAAAACGAGGCCCCCAGCCAGACTGTTAATAACAATACTGAGGAAAATAGTGCCAATACTCAGAATACTGATGCACCTAAAGACTCAGATGATAATAACGGTGAGGCCCGTTAATAAGGAGTAGCTGATGAAGCTAAAAATCAGAGATCGCAATTTCGATCTAAGCATAACTAAGGTCATGGGCATTTTAGCTTTAGATCTTAAGGATCAGGTTGATTTTGAGAAATTACTCAAAAAAGCTCATTCCATGTATGCTTCAGGAGCGGAATTTGTCGAGGTTATCGTCACTAATGGTGATGAAAAAGTCAGTAAAGAAGCGGAGTCTGAGCTTTTAATTAGAGCTATTACTGAGATTGCGCAGAATACTCGTCTGGTGATTGCAGCTAGCACTGTTTATCCAGATAATATGCAAAAAGCTGTCGAAGCTGGCGCTTCAATGTTAATCTCTCCTGACGCTTTGCGTTATGAGGGTGCTATGCAGATGGCTTTAAATTTAAAAGTGCCAGTTTGCTTGCAATTTGATGGCGATATAGCCTGCAAGTCCGATCAAGATGATGCAATTGCCTTGGTCTCTGAATTTTTATTTGAGCGTATTGATGCCTGCTTAAATGCGGGTATCTCGCGTAAAATGCTACTTATAGATCCTCTTTTAGGTAAGAGTGCTCCTGTAAAGGCGCAATTAAAGCTTATTGGACGTTTAGATACCTTAAAAACCTTTGGTATTCCTATAAGCTTTACTATGCCAAGACCTTTGTCATCAAATGATGAATTTTTAAAGGACAATGCAAATATTTCACAAACTTTAGTACTTTTCTGTGCAGATAGAGCCACAGTACAGATTTTACGTACGGAGAATGTTGCAGATATGGCTTTGTCTTTGGGTACATGGCAGTTGCTATTGGCAACTACTAAGCCTTTTAGATTCTCAAAGGCTATCATTAGACGTTTCCGTAATCTGCGCGATAAGCTGAAACGTCATAAGGAAGAATAAACAACCATGCAACGTAAATATTTTGGTACGGACGGTGTCAGAGGCCGTGTTGGTCAATATCCTATTACCCCTGAATTTGCTATTCGTTTAGGAATGGCTGCAGGTAAGGTTTTAGCTAAAGAAAATGGCGGTAGGGTTATTATTGGTAAAGATACCAGACTGTCAGGATATATGTTGGAAGCTGCCTTAGAAGCTGGTTTTTCAGCCTCAGGTATTAGTCCTGTCATGTTAGGCCCGATGCCAACTCCAGCAGTATCATATCTTACTCGTGCTTTTAGAGCGGATTTAGGTGTAGTTATCAGCGCCTCGCATAATCCTTATTATGACAATGGTATTAAGTTTTTCTCTAAGGAAGGTACTAAGCTTCCAGATGAGGTAGAACTTGCTATCGAGCAGGCTTTAGACTCTGATGATTTAAAGATGGCTTCGCCTTCAGCTTTTGGCCGTGCTTATCGCCAAGACGATGCTCCTGGCCGTTATGTGGAATTTTGTAAGAGTGCCTTTTCAGCTCATCTAAGTTTAGAAGGACTAACTATTGTTTTAGATTGTGCTAATGGTGCGACCTATCATGTAGCTCCTCTAGTATTCCGTGAACTAGGAGCTAACGTAATTGTTATTGGCGATAGGCCTAATGGTGTCAATATTAATGATGGTGTAGGCTCTACTCATCCGCAATCTTTAGTTGATATGGTTTTAGCTACTAAGGCTGATTTAGGTATTGCTTTTGATGGCGATGGCGATCGCGTCTTGATGGTAGACAGCCATGGTCATATGCATGACGGTGATAATTTGATGTATATCATAGCCTGTGATCGCCTCATGCAAAACAAACTTGTCGGTGGTGTTGTCGGTACCTTGATGTCTAATTTGGGCTTTGAATTTGCTTTAAAGCGCAAGGGTATTGATTTTGTCAGAACTAAGGTCGGTGATCGTTATGTTATGGAATCCTTACTTGAAAAGGGCTGGCGCTTAGGTGGTGAAAATAGTGGTCATATCATTTGCTTAGATTATGCAACCACAGGTGACGGTATTATTTCTGCTTTACAGGTATTAAAAGCTTGTCTGCATCAGCAAAAGAGCATTGCGGAATTATCCTCAGATCTCTTTATGTTCCCGCAGGAGCTTATCAATGTACGTCTTACAGCTGGCTTTGATATTAATGATTCTAAAGTTCAAGCTGAAGTTACTGCAGTTGAAAAGTCTTTAGGTGAAAGAGGTCGTGTGCTTTTACGTAAGTCAGGAACCGAGCCTGTAGTGAGAGTTATGGTGGAAGGCCCTGATAGAAATGATGTCCACACTAAGGCTCAACGTATTGCAGATGTGATCATCCATCAAGCAGAGGGCGAAAGCGCTTGAAAAAAGTGCCTGTAAACGGTATTATTCACGCTCAGAATGGTACGAGTATGCGTATTTAGGATTTTATTATGTACGAAGCTACAATTGTTGTTTTCTTATTAGTCTGTATAGCCGTAGTTGCTTTGATTTTAGTTCAGCAGGGTAAAGGTGCTGGTATGGGCGCTTCTTTTGGTGCCGGTGCTTCTAACACCGTATTTGGTTCTGCAGGTTCAGGTAATTTTTTAACAAGATCTACCTGGATTTTGATCATCGCTTTCTTTGGTATTTGTTTATTTATCGGTTGGATGCAAAAAGAGGCTCATGAAACTCAGAGCAACTTTAGCAATATCGATGCAGGTGTTGCTCAGTCTGAAACAGTAGCCCCATCTGATGTTCCAGCAGTTAATAGCGATGTTCCGGTTGTTAATGATTCTAGCAACACCGACGCTCCTGCTAGCAAATAAGCGTTACAGTTAATTTTTAACTCACCAAAGTCTCTTCCTTTATACTTCAGAGCGTTTACTCTGTCTCTCATGTCGTTCAACTGACTTTCCGGAAC
>URKL01000126.1 GCA_900548485.1 uncultured Succinatimonas sp. | reverse complement strand
AATAGATTAGAAAAATGAAATTTTTCTAATCCTCCCACTACATCCTTAAACTTAAATACGAGGTTTTGTGTGCCTAAAATTTGATAAAAGAAATATTTTAAATAATTCTCTATCATTGCCCTAAATTCATATAGTTTTAGCCATTGATTTTTTTTGCTAAAATGGGGCTAAGGTGGGTGGCATGCAACCAAAGATAAAGATTTTAAATATTTTTTCCTATAAGGAACAAGTTTCCCGCAGTAATAGCTGGGGACATCATTTTTTATTTTTAAATATTCTGCTATCTATTTTTATTGGTAGTGTTTATGTGTATGCAGCCCCGCATACAGATAGCTTTATTTCTTTTATTTATCTAATTATAACTTGGCTAGGTCAAATGAGTTTTTTAACTTTTTTGACTTATCTTATTATTCTTTTCCCCTTATCATTTATAGGCAATTACCATTTATATAAATGGTTATCTATCATCATTGCCATTATTGCTTTTACAATTTTATTAGTTGACGCTAAGCTTTTCTTATCTGCTCGCGTTCATATTTCATTTGTGGTTTTAGGTCTAATTTTTGGAGATTTAGATTTTAAAACTGGTCTTAACTACAATTTTCTCTGGATTGCCATACCAATTTTAATTGCCTTTGAAATCTTATTTGATAAGCTTTCTACTCGAGAAATCTATAGAAGCAGACTGCGCCATAATCATTTTCCTACGTTTATAGCAGTTTTTCTTACTCTTACTTTTATTACCTCACATAGCATCCATATTTGGGCCGATGCTACTCGCCATGAAGCTATAAATATTTTACGACCAGTGTTTCCTGCTCATTATCCTATGACCGCAAAGTCATTTTTATCTAATCATGGCTGGTTAAAAAACGATAATCTTCCGGGAAGTGACACTGTAGATATTGCTCTCAAATATCCTTTAGAACCTATAGATATTGATGAATCGTTTCCTAAACGCAGTGTTGTAATCATTTATATAAACGGCATTTCTTATGCTGATTTAAATGAGAACAATATGCCTAATATCTACAAGCTCAAAGAAAACGCCCAAAGCTTCGAAAATTATTATCTACCTTACAATAACTTAGCAGATAATACTTTTGCTTTAAGTTATGGAATTCCTGTTCAATATCGTACTGCTACACTCTCAAAACGCATAGCTCCGATAATTGTTGATGAAATGCATCGTCAAGAATATCTAGTTCGTTTAATCTCAGACAATAAGCCCTCAAATTCCTCAATATTTAATGGCTTTAGAAATAACAATATTGATAGTCTTGAAAACGCAGATGAGGTAATCACCAAAGCTAGTGAATACATAAACACTATTCACAAAGATCGTCGCTTCTCCTTAAGAATAAGTCTCAATAACTTAAATAATGAGCAACTTACCGCTAAAGAAAGACAAAAGACTCTCAAAAATATCGATAACCTCTTACCTAACTTTATAAAAACTTTAGAAGATAATAAGAGATTAGATGATACGTTAATCATTCTGACTTCTTCTATAGGTAATCCTAAACTAAGAGATAGTGATAATATTTACAATCACCAGGCTTTACATGTGCCACTAATAATTTGTTGGCCAAATGGAGCTTTTAAAGGTGATAAAGTGGAAATGTTAACCTCAGCATTTGATATACCTGCAACTATTGGTCGTAAAGTATTAGGTATTAACAATCAAAGTGCCACTTATTCATTAGGGGTTAGTGTCGACGAAAGTCATCAATCACGTGACTTTTTTGTTACCACTAAAGGAGATAAATTACTTCTTGTCTCAAAAGATGCAGTAACAGTGTACGATAATAATGGTTCAGCCTTTATTGAATATGACAATCATCGTTTAGAAATAAGACCCAATTTAAAAAATCTGATCCGCGCTATGCAGGATCTCAATCGCTTTAAGGATTAAAAAATGCTCCTTGATGAAAATAATGTCCAAGACCTATTAGTCAAAGCTTCTGAAAATAAAGCTGTTTTTGTTTACTTCTTTGTCAATGCTCCTGAATGCCAGGTTGCTACTGCGGCAGTAAAAGCCAATGTCCCTGAGAACAATGACTATATTTCATTAGCTGAGGTTGATGTTTCATCTGAAGTTGGCCAAGCTATCGCTATGCAATTAGGTCTACGTTCAGTTCCAACCTTAGTTGTACTCAAAAAATCTCAACCAGTAGATGCCCTACAGGGAGATGATATTGCTACTAAAATTACAGAACTGACAGCAAAATATCTTCCTTCTAAAGCTGATGATCTTATGCGTGAAGCCTTAGAAGCTGAAGCTCAAAATAATCTTGCTGAGGCCATTCTCAAAGCAAATGAAGCCTTTACTGAAGCTCCACAAAGACTTGACCTTAAATTTATCCTCGCAAGATTATGCATTAAAACAAAAGATCTCAAGCGTGCTCATGAACTTTTAGATGATGCAGGCAGAGAGGAACAATCTTCCCAAGAATATAAAGATCTAATCTCCTCTTTAACTTTAGCCGAACAAGCTGCAGATTCACCACAAATTAGAGATTTACAAAAAGCTTATGCAGAAAACCCCGATGATATGGAGATTTTAAAACAATTAGCTATTTCTTTATCTGAAGGAGGTCGCCATGAGGAGGCCTTAACTATGCTATTTGACGTCCTCAAAAAAGATCTCAACAATACTGAGATTAAAAAGACTTTCTTAGATATTTTAAGTACCTTAAATGGCAATGCCTTACAAAAAACTTTCAGACGTAAGCTTTATACTTTAATGTATTAAAAAAATACGCCTAATAAATTAGTCAAATCAATCATATAGAAAAAGGCCAAATTTAAAAATTTGGCCTTTTTCAATTTTATGCTCTAATAAATTTTAATTTAAGTCCTGACTACTTTTATTTTTCCTCTTCCGGAAATACATTATCTTGCTCATAATTACCTAAAGCTTTTCTTTGAGGATCTTTATCGGCATTAGGCCAATGAACAATCAAAGTACTTATAAAAGTGGCCAAAGGAATTGATAAGAACACTCCCCAAAATCCCCATAAACCACCAAATATCATAATCGCAGCTAAAATTGAGAAAGCATCAAGATTCATAGCCTTGGAAAATAAGAATGGAGTTAAAACATTACTATCCAAAAGCTGAATTACTATATATACCGCCATCAGATAGAAGAAAGTTGAACTAAAACCAAACTGAACTAAACCTATAAGAACAATCGGAACAGTAATAATGGCTGCTCCTACATAGGGGATTACTACTGATAAACCTACACCAAAACCCAAAAGGAAGGAGAAATTTAAATCAAAAGCTAAAAAAGCCAAAGTATTAACAATAGTAATTACGAAAATATGAATAAGCTTGCCGCGAATATAACCTTCAATTTGTGCGTTAATACGAGGCCAGAATACAGAAATTAACTCTTGATTATTTGGCAAAACATAAGTTCTAAGTCGCCTTTGCAATATAGGTTTGTTAGCTAGCATCAAAAACATAAAAATAGGCACCACAATCATATACATAAGCCATGTAGCGACATTCATAACTGATGGCATAATCTGTGTTTTTATAATTACCGTTAAGTTTTTCATGATAGAGGCTCGAGCATCATTTACGGCAATCTCAATTTCCTCTCGAGTTACCATACTGCTTAAAGGCTCAGGCATCCTTTCTATAAGCTCATATATGCTTGTAGCAACTACCTCATCAATATTTTCATCAGTGACATCTGCGCTCTCTGAAGCATTTTGGCTAAACTCCTGAGCTTTTTGATAAAACTGACTACCCTGTTGCAAAATCTTAGGTGCTACGAATAACAATAATCCCACGCATAATCCTACAAATAAGGTCATAACTATACTAGAGGCACAAAAACGTGAAAGCTTAAAACGACGAATCCCCCATCTGACGGCCCAATCTAAACAATAAGATAGGCATAGCGCAACAACAATAGGGCCTACCAACCACATAAAATAATAAACAATTAAAAAAGCGCCAAATAAAACCAAGGCAAATTCAATTGTTCCTGGTTGAGAAAAATGACGCCAATACCAGCGCTTTAATAAAACAAACATTTACACTTTTCCAAAATTTTTTATGCTTAGTCTTTATTTATAACTATAATCCTTGAAAAGAAGTATATACAAAATTACTCTAATCTTTAATTTATAAAAAATGTTTTTTTGTGCACTTAATCAAGGATATAGATGTTAATAAAATCTCTCAAAGCTACTATGGTATCAGCTTTAATGCTTATAAGTGCTAGTACTTGTGCTCAAGATTTTGATCTTCCTGACTTTGGTTTTTCAGGATCACGTGGTATTACCATTCAAAGAGAAAAAATGGTCGGCGAATATTTCATGAGATTAGCTCGCTCAAATCTTAATATCGCTAATGATCCGGTTTTAAATGAATATCTAAACTATGTAGGCAATAAACTTGTCATGCAAGCAAACGATGTTTATTTCCCTTTTGAATTTTTTATTGTCAGCAATAACGAACTAAATGCTTCCGCCTTCTTAGGAGGAAAAGTTCAGGTATATACAGGCTTATTCCACTACTCTGACACCGAAGATGAGTTTGCCTCAGTTTTAGCCCATGAAATTTCTCATGTAACGCAAAGACATATCGCCCGTTTTATCGAAAATCAAATTGATAGACAGCCTTTAACTATTGCCTCCATGATTGGTGCTGTAGCCATGTCTCTCTTAAATCCTATGATTGGAATGGCGGCCTTATCAACAACAATTGGCGCAAGCTCTCAAGCTGCCATCAACTTTACTCGTGATAATGAATATGAAGCCGACCGCCTTGGTATCGAATTATTATATAAAGCTGGCTATAACCCATATGGGATGAGCGATCTATTTAAAAAACTTATGGCTAAACAAGGTAATATCAACCCGGTATTCTCCATGCTCATAGATCATCCTCTTTCAGAGATTCGTACTTCAGAGGCTATAAATCGCGCACGTAATTATCCCAAACGATCTAACTCTAAAAATCAAGATTTTATGCTCGCTAAAGCTCGAGTTGATGTTCGTTACATGAATTATGATCTCAAGGCTCTACAAGAACGTTTAAATGTAGAACCTGAAAAGATAAATCGCATTTACAGACTTTATGCTCAAGCTTTAATTGCCTATGAACTTAATGACTATGCCAAAGCTTCTGATTATTTAAAACAATTAAATCTACCTAATAATATTTTTATTATTGATCTAAAAACAGATATAGATTTAAAGATGCATAATTATGATCTAGCCATCAATCGTTTAAATGCAATATATAAAAAACGACCAAAAAACGAAGCAGTAGTGGCAAATTTAGCTAATGCTCTCAATGAAAGTCATCAAGCTAAAAAAGCTATACCTATTCTGACTAACTTTTTACAAGATAATCCTGATAATTATCTTATAAATAGCCTGCTTACTGATTCATACAGATTAGCAAATCAAAAATGTCAAACTCTACAAAGTGGAGCTAAAGTCTTTGGCTTACAGTCTAATTACAGTCGAGCTCTAGGCATGTATAGCGAAGCTTTAAATGTATGTTCAGGAAATGAACGAGAAATCATTAGAGCTAAAATGGCAAAACTTAGTGATCAGCGAGCCTTTGACGAAAATATTAGCTCACAAGGACGTTAAATATCCTTATGACTTAATTACATTTTCAAGACTTTCTTTACAAAAGGAATTGTTAATTGATGGCGTTGTGAAAATTGCGCTCTATCCAAAATATCTAAAAGCTTAACTAGATTATTCATATCGCGATTGAAATGTCTAACTAAGAATGCTGCTGTTGCATCTGGCATTGAAAAAGCTCTACCATTAGCACGTTTTTTTAATGCCTCAACACATTGATTTTCATCAAGATAATTTAAATGTAAAGAGACACGCCTTGAACGGAAAAGCGCTCGATTGTGC
>URKL01000125.1 GCA_900548485.1 uncultured Succinatimonas sp. | reverse complement strand
GGATATTCTTACCGTTCTCGTCAGTAATGGTAGCTCCCATAGACTCAGAATATTTAGTTCCTAACATAAATACCTGACCAACTTCGATACCGCGACGTAAGTGTAAGATACCATTGCCATCTGGGCTAGGATCACCTTCCTCAACATTACGGAGATCGTAAACTTCATAATTAGGAACATCACGATCCCAGTTTACAGAATTTAAGTGGAAGCCAGTCTTATTAGCTCCACAAGCAAAATTGCTCATCTTATCTGCAGTACGGTCAACTAAGATACGGCCTTTAAATCCTACAGGTCCTAAAGAGCCAGTAGAAGCTCCGGTAAATTTGTTGATTTCTTCTTCAGTTGCAAATTCGATAGGATCTTGTAATCCTGCAACTTTAGCAGCTTTTACCTCATTGAGTTCTTGATTGCCACATAAGCAGATCATAACTAACTCATAGCTACCATCTTCAAGCTTATTACCATGAACAATTAAACTCTTTAACATCTGCTCAGTTTTAACACCAAGCTTTGCTACAGCTTCATCAACAGTATGGCAATTAGGAGTTGCAACTTCATAATAGGCATCTTTAGGAGCCTCACGCTCATAACTAGGAGCTAAAGCTTCGGCCATTTCAATATTAGCTGCATAGTTAGAGCCATCAGACCAAGCAATAATATCCTCACCTGCATCAGCTAAAGCTTGGAATTCATGGGAATGGTTACCACCGATAGATCCGGTATCAGCTTCAACTGGTCGAAACTCCAATCCCATACGAGTGAAGACGCGACTATAAGCATCATACATATCTTGATAGGTTTGAGCTAAGGATTCTTTGTCAATATGGAAAGAGTAAGCATCTTTCATTAAAAATTCACGGCCACGCATTACGCCAAAACGTGGGCGAATTTCATCACGAAATTTATTTTGGATTTGATAGACACATAAAGGTAATTGTCTTGCAGTTTTAATTTCGCGACGAGCAATATCTGTTACAACCTCTTCATGAGTAGGACCTAGACAAAATTCGTTTTGCTTACGATCTTTAAAACGACATAATTCGGGACCATACTTGGTGTAACGACCAGATTCTTTCCACAATTCTGCAGGTTGAACCATAGGCATAGCAATTTCTAAAGCACCGGTACGATCCATTTCTTCACGGACAATTTTATTTACTTTAGAGAGTACGCGCATGCCTGAAGGTAACCAAGTATAGACACCGGAGGCAATCTGGCGGATCATGCCTGCACGTAACATTAAACGATGGCTGTCGACGGAAGCTTCGGCAGGAGTTTCTTTAAGAGTGGAAATAAGATATTTACTAGTACGCATGTTTAATCCAAAGCGGTAAATGAAGCTTTATACAAAAATTAGCTTATTATAAGCTATGTTAAGAGCTTTTGTTATCAAAGAGTAATAAAGGACAATTTAATCACAAGCGAATTTTTAGTAAAACTGCTTAATATTTGCATAAAGACCTTTAAATTTTGTGATTTAGGTTATAATTAAAGCGAATTTTAACGGGAGAAATAATTATGGTATATGTAGCAAGCTTTATAATTTTTTGCCTCTTTGTAGGCGGTATGGCTTTAGGCTTACTGCGCAAACGCCCGCTTAAATCCGAAGATGAGGCTACTTCTGCAATTATGGAAGGCATCCCTTGTGCTTCTTGTCAAAGTGCATGTAATTTTGCAGGAGGCAAGACTAATCACGCATCTCCAAGCTGTATGTCCTCACGTATGGGCAAAATTCCACATAAATCAGTTTAAGTGAACGTATTCCTGCCTAAGAGGTGAAGAACCTCTAAGGGATTATATTAAAACAAGCCCCATTATCGTGTAGATAATGGGGTAATTTTTTAATCTATCAGATAGAGATTGGCCAACCCATTTAGATTCTTGCTTTTTCCTCACTCTCGTCTAAAAACCATTCTTTATTTTGTTCAATAATATAGCTATAGGTGTGAGTAATTTCATAGGAATGATTTTCAATGAGTTCACATGATTTTTCTATATCATGATTTAAAATGCATTCTAAAATTTGTTCATGGGTAGTAATAAGTTCACAAGGTTCTGAAATTGTACCTATGGTAAGATAACGAATTCTGTCCATATTAGCTTTAACACTATGGAGTACGTTCCAGGCTAAAGCTGTTTGTGAAAATTCACAGATTGTTTGATGGAAAGTATCATCTAAATCTAAGAACTTTTCATTTGGTTCATTATTTGCAAGCCATTTACGTTGTTGATCAAGACATTTGCTTAATTTATTGCAAATTCTATTGAAACTACGTTTATTTAAACAAGTAGATTTTCGAATTGATTGGCATTCGATTGCACAGCGCATAAAGCAGATTTCAAAGAGATTATTAACGCTAATCTTACTTACAAAAGTACCCTTTTGCGGCATTATATCTATAAGTCCATTAACACATAATTTATTTAAAGCCTCATGAACAGGTTGTCTTGAGACATTGAAGTGTGCTGCAAGATCGTTTTCTGATAAAGAGGTTCCTGGGGCTATACGTTTAGCTACAATTTGATGCCTTAAAAAATCATATATCTGAGAAGTCAAAGTTAATCCAGACTTAAACCTTATTTTGGGAAAAAGTTTACGATCCATAACATCACCTAAAAGCCTATCTATAAGCTTCAAATTACCCTAAGCACAATCCTAGAAATCTTGTATTTTAGTCTAAACAAAAAGATAACAATACGCAAATAATCAAGAGTTTAATTTTTAAAAATGAGATCTTGCTATATTTTTGGTAATGACTTGTATTTTAGTTTGTTGTTTTTTAATAAAAACTAACTATATGAAAATAAATAATTATATGTTTTACATTAAGTTAATAATTTAAAAATGTTATATTCATCACAACTAAAATACAAGACATCTTGTATTTTAATAGGCAGTTTAAATCTTTTGGAGAACTGTTTATGCAAGCTTTTTTCAGAGAATTCGCGCGCTTTTATAAGCTCGTATGCGTAATTATTCTCACAGTCATGGTTGTGATTGTATTTACAAATGCGCTGATGCGTTATTGTTTTCAATCAGGTTTCGTTGCTACCGAAGAGGTCCTGCGTTATCTGTTTATATATATGACTTTTTTAGGCATGGTAGAAGTAGCCTCAATTCGCGGTCATATCAGCGTGACTATTCTGACTGATTTCCTACCGAGAGTGATTAGAACCTGGGTATATATATTTGGTTATATATTAGCCATTTATGCTCTATACGTATTGATTGATGGTTCTTTTATGTACTTTGAGGAATCTGATACTTCTGTGGGTCAAGTTACAGGTTTACCTTTCCAGGTAATTATTGCGTCTTTGATTTTTGGTGCGGCAGGCGTTTTAGTTTTTGTCGTTAGAGATTTGTGTTTGGCCATCAAGGCTTTATCTACACATGAGGAATTTCCTCCACGCTATGTAGATGAAGATGTTAAAGCTGCGCTTGAAAAGCAACAAGCTGAGGCAAATGCTGAGGAGAACAAATAATGGAATTCTTCGTATTTATTGGCTCACTATTCTTTTTATTGATTTTAGGAATACCTGTAGCCATCGTTTTAATGTTATGTGCATTGATTCTTTTATGGTGGATTGACATGTTCGATCCCTTGCTCCTAGCCCAACAGATGTTAACAGGAGCAGATTCCTTTATTTTGACAGCAGTACCTTTCTTTATGTTAGCTGGCGAAATCATGAAAGAAGGAGGAATTTCTTCTCGCTTGATTGCCTTTGGTCAGGTTGTCGTAGGCCGTTTTAATGGTGGTATGGGATATGTAGCTATTTTAGCTTCTATGCTTTTTGCCGGTTTATCTGGAGCTGCTATTGCTGACGTTGCCGCTTTAGGTGCAGTTTTAATTCCGATGATGGTTAAATGTGGTTATAACAAGCCGCGTTCAACAGGTTTAATTTGTGCCTCTGCTTTAACAGCACCAATTATTCCGCCGTCAATTCCTCTCATTATTTTAGGTGTAACAGTTAACCTGTCTATCGGTAAGCTCTTTATCATGGGTATTGCCCCAGGTGTTTGCTTAGGCATTATCTTGATGGTTGTATGGTATTTCGTAGTTAAGCGTGATGGCTATCAAGACCGTATTGTAATTTCAGGTAAGGAAGCTGTAAGAACCTTCTTTGAGGCAATCCCAGCATTATTACTACCAATTATCATTATTGTTGGTATTCGTTTCGGTATTTTCACTCCAACAGAGGGTGGTGCTGTAGCTGCTGTTTATGCCTTTGTGGTTGCAACATGTGTTCATCGCGAACTTAAGCTTAAAGATTGCCCTCGCATTTTCTATAACGCTGTAAGAACTTCAGCAATTGTAATGTTCTTAGTAAGTACTGCTTATACAATTGGCTGGTTGATTACTATGGCACAGGTTCCAGATCAGATTGTGGAATTGTTAAAGGATTTAGTAAATCATCCATTCATGTTATTGGTTGTATTGAACATAGTCTTTTTAGTCTTGGGCATGGTGATGGATATTACCCCAATTATCTTGATTTTTGCCCCAGTATTTTACCCATTAGTAAATGCCGCTGGTATTGATCCTTATTACTTCGCTTTAGTAATGGTAATCAACCTTTCTATTGGTTTGATTACTCCTCCTATGGGATCTGTATTATTTGTTGGTTGCTCAGTATCTAAGTTGCCTATTACCAAGCTTGTTAGAGGAATTTTACCCTTCCTCTTTGCAGAATTAGGTTACCTTATACTGTGTATCATTTGCCCTCAGATTATTACCGTCCCGGCAAACTGGATGATAGATTAACTTAAGATTTAATAATAACTTGCAAACAATTGGAGACAATTATGAAAAAGACTACTTTGATAGCTTCTGCTGTAGCTGGTGTTATGTTAATGGGAGCCTCAGCTTCTGCTATGGCTAAAGATTATGTAATCCGTATTGGTACCTTTGCAGGTCCTGATCATCCGGTTACTATGTCCATCAATTATTTTAAAGAAAATATTGAACGCGAGTCTAATGGTCAAATTAAGGTTAAACATTTCCCTAATAATCAATTAGGCCCAGAAAGCGTAGTTATAGATCAAGTTAAGCGTGGCACCATTCAAATGGCCGTTACAGGTTCTCAGATTAAAAAAGATGAACCTAATGTAGGCTTATCTGATGCTCCATATTTAATCAGCTCTTGGGAGCAGGCTAAAGCTGCATATGATAAAGAAGGTGCAGCAATTATGTCTGGTAACTATGAGAAAAATACTGGTGTAAAAATTGCAGGTTATTTAGTTAATGGCTTCCGTGTCTTATCTTCTAATCGTCCAGTAACCAATATTGATGAATTAAAAGGTCTTAAGATCAGAATTCCGGATAATGAGATCCATGTACACCTCTTTGAGTCTTTAGGAACCAATAACGTTATGATGCCTTTAACTGAGGTTTATAACGCTTTGGAAACTCATATGATCGATGGTCAGGAGAATCCTTATGCAACTATTTTAGCTTCTGGTTTCTATGAGGTACAGTCTGATATTTTAGAGACTAGACATATGTTTGCAATTGCTCCATTCCTCTTAAATGGAAAGTTCTACAATAAGCTTCCTGATGATTTGAAACAGTTATTAGATACATGGATTGAAAAAACCGTTGCATATAACTGGGAGATTTCTCAGAAGAATGATGAGGATTGTAAGCAAGCCTTAAAGGATAAGGGTGTAACTATTCATGAAATTACCCCTGAAATGAAACAAGCTATTGATGAGAAGATGGAATCTTTCTATGACTGGTATAAGACCATCATTCCTGATGCTCAGAAGTGGATTGATCATTGCAAGAAGGCAGGCGAGGCTACTGCCAAATAAAGCTAATTTTTAATTAAAAAATACTTGTTAATTTTGCGGCTGTATCCAAGTTTTGCATAATTTTATGTAACAAGGGAATAGACAGTACCCC
>URKL01000124.1 GCA_900548485.1 uncultured Succinatimonas sp. | reverse complement strand
GCGTGACAACGGAAATGCATTATAGAGGTTTTTTTGAGCTTTGCAAGCTTTTTTTAAAGTTTTTTTTACTTAAATTTGATTTTAGCTTTTTTATGCGGTTTTAAGAACCTTAAATTTTGGTTCTTATCAAATCTGGATCATCTTTAATAATCTTCTGCATTAAGGAATAAAAAATTTTTTTAATCCTAAAAAGTAGCTAGTCGTCAAAAAGTGAAAACAAAAGAGTTTTAAATATTTTTTCACTAATATACTTTGTAATCACAGATACATATTTTTAAATATATAGAATAAAAAATTAAATGAAAATTAAACTTATTTTGGGAGCTATTGCTTTTATCTGCATACAAGCTTTTGCAGGAACAGCTTTAAATCTTCCTGAACCAACACTTAAGAGTTGTACTGATAAAGCTTTTTTAGATAGCTTAGAAAAGCGTCTACAAAATGACTTTACCAAACATGAAATAACTAGAGAAGAATTATACGATTATCAAAATTTTTCAGCCCAATGTTTATTATTACTTAGAGATTCTGAATAATTTAGAGTCTTTTAAGCTAGATCCACTAAAGATATCGTAATTAACTTCCTCCGCTTGCTAAAGCAAGGGGATCCTTACTGCTGAGCTAACTGTCTAGATTCAATGCTCTTCTACACTAATTCGTAAAAAGAATTATCCGACCATAAGTTAGAAACTTTTTGGGAGAACACTCTAGATTAGAAAATTTCATTTTTCTAATCATCCAACTACATCCTTAAGCTTAAGTACAAGGTTTTGTGTGCTTAAAATTTGATACCTTAAAAAACAAAACCCTGTAAGATTTTTCTCCTACAGGGCTTAGAATTTATGAGCTTTTTATCTAATTTTTATCTAAAATTAGAGCTTAACCTTTACAACTACCTTAACAACTGGCATCTCGTTGCCATTGTAAGCTGCGCGAGGCTGATGAACCTCCTCAGGAGGAACAACTACGAAATCACCGGACTTAAGATTTACCGGGGTGTAGAAGGCCGGAGCCTCATAGAAATAAACGTCGTTAGCAGGTACAGACTCAACTAACTTGCAATCATCGCGTAATGCAACACCAAAAGATTCCTGACCTTCAGCTAAGTACTGAATATCAAAATAATCGTTGTGAGCCTCAAAACGAGCTTTCTCAAACGGTAAAGTGGTATAGCGCTGAACTAAAGCGAAAACGCCGTCACAAATCTCATAACGACCATCAGCCATCTTGGTAACGTCGTTGTCATTTAACCACTGATAAGCAGCCTTAAATTTAGGCTCTAAATAATCATACTTAGTTGCAAGCTTAATGGAACTAGCTAACATTATTGTGTTCTCCTTTATTTATGGTGCGATCATGATAGCTTATCAGCTCAAAAAGAAGCAAAATCTATCTATCAAATTCGTGGCCTACATAGCATTTATTTTTAATTTTTTTGCGTATTTGCTGATTTATAAACACAAACATTTGCGTTGATGCTAATTTTTAAATTCTAAAATAAAGAAGAAAAATCTAATTTATTTAAAAGCTTACCTTCTAAATTAAATAGCTTAACGCCTTCTTCATCGATTAAGGCAAAACCCTTTTCCGTGCCACCTTTAGGGATAGTTGTTGAGCCTGGATTTAAACTCTTTATCCCTGATTTGTGCTCAAAAATGCCACTAACATGAGTATGACCACTTAAGACTAAATCATGTGGAGTTAGACCTAAAAGAGATAGATCTTCACAAGTTTCTATTTTATGTAAATGACCATGGGTCAAAAATATTCGGCATAGACCTTGTTTAGTTTCACAATACAACCAGCCATATGGAGCATTACATGGGAATGAAAATACCATGCTATCAACTTCACTATCACAATTACCGCGAACAGCAATAATATGTTCTTTATGAGTATTTAAAAGATCTGCTACATGTGGTGGAGCATAAGATTTAGGCACACAATTACGTGGACCATGATTTAAAAGATCTCCTAAAAGGACTATAGCATCGCATTTAAAACTTTCAAAAAAACTCAAAGCCTGAGTTAATTCCTCGCTGCCACCGTGAATATCAGATAAGACTAAATAACGCATATCGATCCTTCAAAAACTTAAATTATTTTTTTATCTAAAAAATTTTTTAGTATTATTCTAAGTATACATGCCTAATAACGGAATTCTTTTTTATGAACCCAAATATTATCTTAGTAATTGCAGCCTGTATTACCTCTTTTTTCAGCTCTTTTATGAGTAGCTCTATCAATGTGGCTATTCCCGCTATTGCTAACACATATGGAATTGCACCGCAATTAATTCCTAATGCTATTAGTGCCTATGTAATTACCGTAACAGCTTTTATTTTTCCTTCAATTGCTTTAGCCAATCGTTTTGGCTTTCGCAATATCTTTGCTTTTGGCGCCATAAGTTCAGCTCTAACAGCGTTTGCAGTGCCATTTGCGCCAAATTTTTTACTTTTTACTCTTGGTAGAGCCTTACAAGGTATATGTAATGCCAGCATTTTTTGTACCTCAATGGCTCTTATCACCTATCATGTTCCTAAAGAAAAACGCGGTTTTTATATAGGAATTTGTATTGCAGCAGTCTATGCAGGCTTAACCTTTTCTCCAACCCTAGGTGGACTTATTACAGATAATCTAAGTTGGCAATATATGTTTTATATTACCGCTACAGGTAATTTATTTGCCGGTTTCTTACTTTTAAAAATAAAAAAAGATCCTAATGTAAGTACAGGTTATCCTTTAATTCGCATGACTATCTGTACTTTAAGCGTCAGTTTTATTTTCATAGCTTTAGCTTTTATCACTAAAGGTACAATTTATAGCTTTATTTTAATTTTAGGCATCATACTTGCAATTTATTATTTGTACTTAGAAAAAAGATCTCAACGCCCTCTCTTACCTATAAATTTACTGCTTGAAAATAAAGTATTAATTTACAGTCTCTTAGCATCTTTGTGTAATTATATGGCGACCTTTGCCATCGCTTTATTGTTATCAATGCACTTGCAATTAATTACTAATTTATCAGCTTCTCAAACAGGCTTAATCTTAATGATAGGACCTTTATGCCAATGCCTACTCTCGCCTATTTCTGGGAAATTAGTTGGTAAATTAAGTCCGCATACCTTAGTTTTAAGTGGCATGCTTTTATCTACAATCGCCACACTTATTTATACTAACTTAACTTTAACTACCGATCTTATCGTCATAAATATTGCACAAGTTATAGGCGGTATTGGTTTTGGACTATTCTCTTCACCAAATACAACACTAATTATGAGTTCTGTAGATAAGACTAAATTAGCCTTAGTAAATGGACTACAGGCATTTTCTCGTAATCTAGGTATGGCTTCATGCATGGCTGTAGTTACTCTTATAATTACCCTCTTTATAAAAGTTGCGCCTAAAGATGAACTTTATAAGGTAGAACTTAATGACACTATCAGCATTTGCTTTTTGATTTCAACCATTGTAGGCGTTATCGGCATTCTCTTCTGTATTCTTAGCGCTTTTTACTATTACAAAAATCGCAAATTGCAAACAAAGTTGCGAATTAAAAATTAAATAGTGAAAAATAATAAAAACTCTATTTATATCCTATTTTTTTAACTTTTTATTTTATTAAAAATAGTGAGGGATCTAACATTACTGAAAACGTTTGTAGTATAAGATCAAAAATATTCATGAAATGTTTTATTAAGGAATGCACCCTCATGACCGAAATTAAAAGTTTAATTGAGCAAGGCAAGGCTGTTTTAGGTATCGAATTAGGCTCGACTCGTATTAAAGCTGAACTTATCAATCCTGAAACCTACGCCCCGGTCGCCTCAGGTAGCCATACTTGGGAAAACCATTTAGAGAACGGTATTTGGACCTATCACTTAGATGAGGTTTGGACTGGTATTCAGGATTGCTATGCTGACTTAGTAAAAAACGTCCAAGAAAAATATGGGGTTGCACTTAAAGCTTTAGGTGGCTTTGGCGTATCTGCCATGATGCATGGCTATTTGGCTTTTGATAAAGAAGGCAAGCAATTAGCTCAATTCCGCACCTGGCGTAATACTAATGCTCGTGAAGCTTCCGAAGCTTTAACCAATGCTTTCCAATTCAATATTCCAGAGCGCTGGAGTATCTCTCACCTCTACCAATGTATCTTAGATAAAGAAGAGCATGTAAAAGATGTTGCCTTCTTTACCACTTTAGCAGGCTATATCCACTGGAAGCTCACAGGTCGCAAGGTTTTAGGTATCGGCGATGCTGCCGGTATGTTCCCTATTGATTCTCAAACTGGTAGTTATAAAGAAAATTATCTTGATATTTTTGAAAAACTTATCGCTGATAAAGGCTTTAGCTGGAAACTAAAAGATCTCTTACCTGAGGTTCTAAATGCAGGTGATAATGCCGGTGAAATTACTCCTGAAGGCGCTTTATTATTAGATCCTACTGGTAATTTACAGCCTTCTTGCCCTGTATGCCCTCCTGAAGGCGATGCTGGCACCGGTATGGTTGCCACCAACGCTGTAGCTGTAAGAACAGGTAATGTTTCTGCTGGTACTTCTATTTTTGCAATGATAGTTTTAGAGAAGGCTTTAAGCAAACTTCACCGCGAAATCGATAACGTTACCACACCAGATGGTAAACAAGTTGCCATGGTTCATGCTAATAACTGTACCTCTGATCTAAATTCATGGGTCAACTTATTTGCAGACTTTGCCAAAGCCGCTGGCTTTGAAATTGATATGAACACCCTCTTTAAAGTTCTCTACAACCGTGCCTTAAACGAAGGCGATCCTGACTGTGGTGGTGTTTTAACCTATGGCTATTTCTCAGGTGAATTTATCACCGATATGAAAGAAGGTCGTCCTTTATTAGTCAGAACTCCTAATGCTAAGTTCAATGTTGCCAATCTCATGCGCTCTAACCTCAATACCTCTTTAGGAGCTGTTCGTTTAGGCATGAATATTCTCCAGGACGAGGGCGTAAAGATCGATAAGTTGATGGGCCATGGCGGTCTATTTAAGACCCCTGTTGTAGGTCAACAAATTATGGCTGACGCTTTAAATTCTCCGGTAACCGTTATGACTACCGCAGGTGAAGGCGGTTCTTGGGGTATTGCCGTATTAGCTGCATATCTTGTAAATAAAGAATCTGGTGAAAGCTTACCTGATTTCTTAAATAACAAGGTCTTCTCTTGCGCCGAAGGTTCAACCTTAGAGCCTAATGCCCAGGGAGTCGAAGGATTTAACTCCTTTATGAAAAATTATGTTAACTGCTTGCCTGTTGAAAGAGCAGCTGTTGATTGCTTAAAGTAACTTAAACCATACATCATCAGAAGTCCCCTCTAAAATAGGAGAGGTATTCACTATTTATCCTCCAATAGATTGTCCGCGGATTTTTAATCCGCGGTTTTTTTATATTTTTTACAAAAAAAATATTAGTTATATTTTTATAAAATCATCCTAAGATCAAAGAATTATTCACAGGTAGTGATAATATGCTAAAGTCTGTTTTTATGAATATTAATTTGATGCTTAGAGGATAATAATTATGTTGCAACCTGGCTGCATGTATTGCGATACCGTATGCGATCATCGCGATAGTCTTATGATCAAAATCTGCGATTTTAAGCAAGGAACTCTTTACCTTTTCCGTGATCAGAAAAATCTTGGCCGTTGTATCTTAGCTGCTAAAGAACACTATAGCGATTTAACCGAGATGGCTCCTGCCGATCTCCATGAGTTTTGGGATGAAGTAGTTGAGGTTGCTAACGCTATTCACCGCGCCTTCAATCCAGATAAGATTAACTATGGTAGCTATGCTGATGTTGTCAAACACTTGCATATCCACATCGTTCCTAAGTACATTGGTGGACCAAACTGTAATCGCCATCGTCATCATGTTAGCTGGAGCCTTGGCGGTTTGGACTTTGCCGA
>URKL01000123.1 GCA_900548485.1 uncultured Succinatimonas sp. | reverse complement strand
CGGATTTAAAATGAACTCGGATTAGTGTCTCATAAAAAATCTACAAAATCCGAGTAATTAAAGATCTCCTTACAAAATATTCACTATATAATTATATTAGTGGTTAAAATTTACTAACGGAGTAACCCCTGCAAATTATCAGCCTCACTTTCAGGTAATAAATGAATTAACTCAGCGATTTCAGGAATAATTTCTACAGATTCTTCAGTTTGCAATCTCTTTATACATAAATTGATAAGAATACGTGCTCGAGAAGGATCTTTCCATTCAATATCATTAAAATCTTTATACCATCTCTGTACCCAAAATTTTATTTGTAAAGATATCGTTAATTTAAAATTAAGCTGCTCAATTTTCTTTAAAATTTCTTTACCCATAAAAATATCTTGTTTAGATATAATCTGAACTGCTTTATCTTTCAATTCAGTTAATTCTTCTTGACTGTCATCATTACCAAATTTTAATTGTGAAATAAATGCTACTGATAATTTATGATTGATCTCATCCTCTAAGCGCTTCCATTCAGAAGAATCTTTTTTATCTTCAATCTTTCTTAAAACTTCCTTTAAATGCTGCAATGTAGCCTTTTTTTCATAACTGTTAAAAGCCTCTTGTTTTACGAGATCTAATTCATTTTGCAAATTATGATCAGTAACTTCCGCATTATTAAGCATATCTATTTCATTTTGCGCAACAATCAATTGATTCTTTATAATTTCATCAGCTTCTGCAACAGACTGCTTCTTGCTAGTATCAAGTTTTTTTTCAATATTAATATTTTTATCCAAAAAATGAACAACCAAATACATCTGTTCTGAAGTATCAACCTTTAAAATAACCTCTACACGACTGTCTGCTGGGATATCAGTATTAAGATCTTCTCCTGTTATAACTACATCGGCAACATACTCATACAAAGATACAGGTTTACCTTCTGCTCCAACAAAATCATCTACTTGATATATAGGTACAGTTAAAATATCTTGCTTAATTCCTGGTCTCAAATTATTTGTAGTCTTTAAATTGTTGATAATACCTATAGCTGGCACGGGTTTATTTTTTTCTAAACCGGTAGCCATTCGAAATACGCCGCATTTCTTGTTTTCATTCCAAATAGCAATACCTATATTATAAGGTAATGGTGCAGAACCAACCTTTGCTCCCTGAATAATAGTAATTTCAGAAGGAAAGCAAGGTAATAAATTACCTTTATCGTCATAAGTTAAAATATTAAATAAATTAGTTTTAGATTCTAACAGACTTGCTTCAATAACATTTCCTGCCAAATCTACATCAATTTTACCGCTAGACCATGCTTTATCAAATCTTACAAATTCGACTAAAACTTTAGAATACAACGAATCATCTGTAAGTTTTATACTTACCCATTCAGAAGCATCTACTGATGTTGATTCATAACTAATATCAAAATATACTGTATCTAAATCTAAATCATTCTTATTTACTTTTGCATCAATAGTAGACGCATACAAAGCCGCTCCTGTAGCAACAGCGGTCATAGGGTCAATACTTGTATCAACATTAGGTGAAATCTGTTCTCTTAACATCTGCCTAATAAGCGGACTATGCGTTGGACCTCCAACTAAAATAATTTTATCGATCTTATCTCCAGTCAAATTATTACGCTTAATTAAATCATTACATATATCTACAGCTTTTTGAAAATAAGGTCGTATTATATTAAATAATTCCTCTTGAGTTACAGTAAGATCAAGTTCAATCTCATCACCAAAATCATCCTCACCCAAATCGCCTAAATTAGATAAAATATCTTCTTTTTCTTTAAAAGAAAGTTGATTCTTTACCTCTTCAGCATATGTTTTCATTGCATCGCGTAAGACTTTTTTCTTTTCCTCATCACAAAGAGTGTTTAAAATTGAAAAATTTTCCTCAAGATAAGGAATAATTAAGTCATCTACAATAGCATAGTCGAGATTTTTTCCTCCTAAATAGTTATCTCCTTCGGTATCAAAAACCTGCATAATACCATCTTCAACGCTCAATAAAGCTACATCAAAAGTACCTCCACCAAAGTCAAAAACCATCCAGATACCATTTTTCTTATCTGAAGAGACTCCATAAGCTAAAGCTGCAGCAATAGGCTCTTGAAGTAATTCACACTGATCAAAACCAGCTAATTTAGCAGCTTCCAATGTAGCTGTTTTCTGATTTACAGTAAATTTAGCTGGAACAGTTATAACAATAGAGGAAATATTTTCATCGATTACAAATGACTTTAATGTTTTTAATACCTCAGCAGACAACTCTTCTGATGAGTATTCTTTATCCATGTAAGAACTGTAATAACTAGTATCTGTAGCCATTGTGCGCTTAAATTCAACAAAGGCATTAGAAGTTTTCTTTGAACCAGATTGGGAAGAGCGTCTTTTATCACTCTTCATATCATTGTAGGCAGAATCTCCGACCTTAATACTCTTACGTTTTGTAAATGAAACACAAGATGGCATTGTATCTTTACACATATCAGTTTTAATCACACAAGGCCTACCCTTTTCCATGCGACAAATTGCTGAATTTGTTGTTCCAAGATCTATACCGTAATCAATTTTTATTCTAGCCATAGTTATTTTCTTCTTATTCTGATTGACTTACTTCAATTTGTGCAGCTTGAATCATTTGCTGCTGATAATTAATTTGAGGTTTTATTACCTTAGTGATAATTTGCTGACCTTCCTCTAGATCTGGATCTGAAACAAAGCTAACCGCTGCTTTCATTCCCTGCACATAAGGCTTTCCCAACATATCTACAATCTCATAGTCATTAGCAAGAAAATTCTCTTTCATTTTCTGTACCGCTTTTAATAATTGCTTGTAACCTCGAATAGAAGGATCCATGCGAGATAAATTAGTTTCAATACGTACAATTTCATCAGCAATTTTTAAAGTTAAAGTATGAGTAATATTAGTTGACGATTCTTTATTAGATTTAATTTGGATTTGCTTCTCTAAAAATTCAAGTAACTTATTGTCTAACTTAATTGATTCTTCCTGCATTTTATTTTGAGCAATAACTAAAGCTTCTTGAGCTTTGCGGACATTCTCTATAGAAGAAGAGCTTTTTTTTATACGGCCAAGTAATACATAAAAAACAATAATTAAAACAAAAAAAATGCTTCCAGAAATAATTGCCCCATATAAGATATGATCTTTTAAATAAACTCTATCATTAGTAATATCATTATTGATATTATTTAATTTATTATTAAAAGAATTGCTGTCTTTTATTTGCGTATTTTTTAAATCTTTATAAATATTATCTTGATTATTTACTTTTTTTTCTAATACTTGAAGACTTTTATAATTTTTTAAAGTACATTCTGCAAGAGATTTATATTGAGTTTCTATATTTGATAAATTTGCATTAAGCTCATACCTTAAACCATTTATCTTATTTTCAAAATCAATAAATATATTAGCTTGTTGTTTATTTGCATTTTTTAAGTTTTCATCTAAATTATATATCTGTTCTTTTAAAGAAGCCGTTATATACCCTAAAGATGTAATATTATTTTTACTTTCGTTTAATGATGCTGATATATCTTTTAAAGATTGTATAAAATACAACTGTTGATTTTGCAAAGTATTTAGATCTTCTTCAATCTTGAGAGACATTGACTCTTTGCTGTGCACAAGATTTAAAGATAATAAAAGCAAAAAACAAGTTGATATTTTTAATATGTTCATAATATATAAAATTTATATAAGACAATTAAATATTAACAAAATACGATAGCCACAATTATCAAAAATACTAGTACATAAAAGATATTAATGATGGAATCTGAATCTTTATTTTGGCTATGCACTATAGCTTTTTGTTCATAAAGCTCGTTTAATTTTTGTTGTAAAAACTTATACTCTGTAATACATGTGTTTTTACTATTGTTATAGCTAGCTGTAATTTCTTCATCTTTTGGCAAAAATTCCACTCTGCCAAGTATGTCTATAGATGTTTTCAATGCTTCTACATATTTTTCAAAACGATAAATCACAAAATCTTGATTAACCTTCTTTTCAACAACCTCAACTATCTCATTTTGCAACTCTTTAATATTATTATTTATTGCGTATAAAACTCTATCTACAATAAGATAAGATAATTGGAAATAATCTTTGCTATTTTTACCTAAGACATTTTTTATATTATTTAAATCTACTAAAGATTCATTCAAAAAATTTATAGTAAAAGAGAATGAGCGTTTTTCATCACAAAAAATCTTAACTGCTTTTTCAAGTTTAGCTATATCATTTTTAACAGGTAGCTCTTTTAATTTTTGACTTATTATTTCAAAACTATGCTTACAAAGTTGCTTTGTTTCGGAATTAACTAAAAAAGACATTATAAAAAGATAAAAATCTTTTGCAGCTATAAGTTCTGACTCCACTTCAGATGCAAAAAAATATTCAGAAGAATAATTAAGAAGAACCATAGCTAAACTATCAGAAATCATCTGATACTGCAGATCATCTTCAAATAAAATACTCTTTAATTTAAGAATATCTTCTTGTGTTTCTGCTTTAAGTTTTAATGCAGCCTTATATTTTTCTGTTGAAGGTTTATTTGCAAATTTCTTACAATCGTTAATTCTAGATGACACCCTATCAATTAGACTGTCAGTATATTTTTTTAATAAATACTTTTTCCAAGGACTATCTTGCGGTAGTTCTGATGCAACTTTATCTACACCTATAAAAGAAACTAAAATATCTAAAAATAGATAGCCTAAATTATCTAAAGATACAGTACTTTTACCACCTAAAATTAAAATTACAAAAGCATCATTAAAATTGGTATAAAGTTTATAAGCATACTTTAAAGCAAATGAAAGCTTATTTTGAATCAGAGAACACACCACTAAATTTTGTAATGAACTAACATTTTCATCAGCTTTCCAAATTGATGTAGCCTTTTCAAAAGACCCTGAGACTAAAAAATCGAAGGCAGATTCATCAGCTGCAGTATTTTTTACAAACCAAAACTGAGCATATTTGACCTGCTCATTAGGCAAAACTAACTTAGATTCAGCTTCTTTAACTATATCTAGCGTTCTTTTTATTGGTAGATTCAAAACAGAAGTTAAATCTAAAGGAAAAGATAATTCTTTTCCAACTTTTGCAAAAGCTTTCAAACGATTAAAATTTGATATTTTTTCTTTTACAGAAGAATTAGCATAAAGTCCTAACAAACGATAAGGATTATTTTCAATAATATCTAGCATACAAAATATTTTATATTCAACCAAAATATAACTTATAACTCTTATCAATTATACAAGAAATAATTTATGTAAATACTAGGTATAGTTTATATTTTATTACTAATCAAAAAATAAATGCTAACTAAAATTTAGTGACTAAACAGTTAAGATTCACTAGCAAAAAAGCAAATATCCATGTTTATGGAATCAATATCTAATAGATCTAACAAGGAGTTTTGTGAATTTCAACGAGACTAAAAAAACAAGCTGAAAATATTACAGTGGATCTTAAATCAAAATGCTCCACTGAGGTAGCTGTACTAGTTGAAAGTTTAAGTTTGATAATGAAAAAGATGCTTGATATGCACATTTCACTATCGAAACAATTAACAAAACTAACCCCTTGTTAAGACAATAAAAGATTTAAGAATGCTGTTAAGACAAAATTCAAGTAATAGTTCAAAATCATCTTCAAATGATGGTTGTGGAAGATCTCTGAAGATGATCCAGATCTGACAAAAAATTTTAAACCCGATCCATCCGCAAAAAAAAACTTTCAGTATTTTCTTTCAAACAGACTGTTAAATGCTCCGTTTTTTCGGATCTTCTTAATTGTTTTTGCCTTCGCACAAAGATTGCCTTCTTTTGGTGATAATGAAATCTTCAAGAAGTTTATAGGAGATACCGTTTTGAAGATT
>URKL01000122.1 GCA_900548485.1 uncultured Succinatimonas sp. | reverse complement strand
GAACGGCAACAAGCATAAAGAACACATCGGCGTTGATCCGCGCCATTGCTTCCAGCGTTTCGGGGCCGACGGCGACAACCGAATGCTTAAACACTTTGCCGCCGAGCAGGATCACCTCGATTCGCGGGTGATCGACCAGCGCCACGGCGATGCCGGGTGTAATGTTACATTTGAGGCTGGATGTCGGAATAATTGGCATATTCATCATGCTGACAAGGGTGGTGGGCAGATCCTTGTTTGTGTTGGAGGTTATGGCTGGTATCAGGAAGATGGTAAGTTGGCACAACCTTTAAAAACTGGAGATGTTGTGAATATCCTGCCTGGGGTAAAACATTGGCATGGGTCACAGAAAGATAGTTGGTTTGCACATCTGGCAATAGGAGTTCCTGGAGAGAATGCTTCTACAGAATGGTTAGATCCAGTGAGCGATAATGAATATGCAAAATTGTAGTAAAATCAAATAAATAATAAATATAATCCCATTATCAAATTACAGGTGATACCTCAAATAATGGGATTTTAAATTGATAAAACTATTACTAGTCATTAATAGCTTTTTTGTAAAGCTCGCTGTGAGCGTAAAGAGCCTGCAAGAGTTGAGATAAGATCTGCATACGCGGGCGATTCTCATCCTCTTTGATATAGTAGCGTAGAGAGTTTTGACCAGACATTTTATAACCGCGATGTTTAGTTATAAGATCGATTAGATAGCTAGAATCAATCTTATGATGAGCTCCTAACTCTAAAACCCCACCATTTTCATCACATAAGATCTTAGTGAGTCCTAAATTAGTAGCCTGACGTTTTAGCTTGGATAATAATAAGAGATTCTCAGCTGCATTTGGTAAAAAGCCAAAGCGGTCAATAAGTTCAACTTTAAAGTCAGAAAATTCCTCGGGACTTTCACAAGAGCTCAGACGTTTGTATAAGGACAGACGTGTATTGACATCGTGAATATAACTATCAGGGAAAAGACAAGGTAGATGTACATTAATATCACATTCATTTTGCGAAATTTCATTTAATGAAAGTTCGTGCCCATCTTTTAAGGCTTTTACCGCAGAATTGAGCATCTCAGTATATAAAGAAAAGCCGATAGATTGAATCTGACCTGATTGTTCTTCTCCTAAGAGTTCACCTGCGCCACGGATTTCAAGATCGTGTGTCGCTAAAACAAAGCCTGCTCCTAGTTCTTCTAATGAGGCAATTGCATCTAAGCGTAATTTAGCATCTTTACTTAAAAGAGATTTAGGTGGAGTGAAGAGATAGGCATAAGCCTGATGATGAGATCTACCTACACGACCACGGATTTGATGTAATTGGGCTAAACCTAAATTATCAGCTCTATCGATAATAATGGTATTAGCAGTTGGCACATCAAGGCCGTTTTCAACAATGGTTGAGCAGACTAAAAGATTAAAACGCTGATGATAGAAATCACGCATTACTTTTTGGAGTTCGCCTTCAGCTAATTGGCCATGACCAATACAGATCCGAGCCTCTGGCACTAATTTATGCAATTGTTCGGCACGCTGATTGATGGTTGCAACGTCGTTATGCAGATAATAAACTTGACCTCCGCGACGTAACTCACGCATGATAGCTTCACGTACTGTACTCTCAGAACTCTCCTCAACAAAGGTTTTAACTGCTAAGCGATGCTCTGGAGCTGTGGCAATAATGGATAATTGACGCATACCCTCCATTGCCATATTAAGTGTACGGGGAATGGGGGTGGCAGTTAAAGTGAGTATATCTACATTAGTGCGAATTTCCTTTAAGCGCTCTTTTTGCTTAACACCAAAGCGATGTTCCTCATCGACAATGATAAGACCTAAATCTTTGAATTTCACACTCTTAGATAAGAGCTTGTGGGTACCAATGATGATGTCGATTTTACCATTTTCAACATCTTTTAAAATTTCATTTTGAGCTTTAGTACTCTTAAAACGCGAGACTACATCAACAATGATTGGGGTACCAGCAAAGCGCTCATGAAAATTTTGATAGTGCTGTTCTGCTAAAACTGTAGTCGGTACTAAAATAGCAACTTGAGCTCCTGTTGAGGCAACAACAAAAGCCGATCTTAAGGCTACCTCGGTCTTACCAAAGCCGACATCACCACAGATAAGTCTATCCATAGGTCGCTTTTGAGAGAGATCGTTTAAAGTTGCATTGATAGCTAATAATTGATCAGGAGTTTCCTGATAACCAAAACCAGAGGCAAATTCATCTAATGCTTTGAAGTCAATAGGAAAAGCTCGTCCAAGGTTAGCTTCACGTTTAGCATAGAGATCTAAAAGCTCGGCTGCGACATCCCTTACCTTTTCATAGGCTTTTTGTTTTTTCTTAGCCCAAATGTCTGAACCTAAACGACTTAGAACCGGATTTTCGCCACCGCTATAACGAGCAACTTTATTTAAAGAGGTGATAGGAATATTGAGCACATCTGCATTTTGATATTCAATGGATAGATATTCACCTTTAACTCCACCAATCTCTAAAGTCTTAAGTCCACGGTAGCGACCAATACCATGATCGATATGCACAACTATTTGACCTTCTTTTAATTCAGAGAGGTTCTTGATAATAGTGTCATCAGAGAGATGGGAGTTTTTACGTGCTTGTTTTTGTTTTATGACTTTAAATCCTAAGAGATCGCTTTCTGTTAAAAAGGCAATCTTTAAGGATTTTGAATAAACGCCCATATCAAAAGGCGAGATAGTGAGCATAAGACTGTCTTTACTTTGCATAAAGTCAAAGGCAGAGGAGGCGGCTTTGATAGAAAACTTATCAATAATGCTTTGAGGCAATATTTCACGTAAAGATTGACGTCTACCTTCAGAGATTGCAGAAATAAGTATGCGACCTTGTTTATCACCTATAAAGTCATCACAAAAATCACATAATTTTTGAGTGCTGTTTTTATCTTGGCGATTAAAACTTAAAGGAGGTAATAATTCAAAATCGCTATTATAAAAGCCTCGTTTTTCTAAGATTTCAGGGGCAAGAGCCTCTTTATATAAAGCGATTCGCTTAAACTTTTTAAGATTTAGTGAAAACTCATTTTTATCTAAAAATAATTTTAATGGTTCTAAAGGTGGATTATCAGGATTGCCTTTACGATTTTGAGCGCGAGTGTTGGCCTCATTAAAATAAGCTTGAGTTGCTAAGGTTACATCATCAATAGTGATGATATTAAATTTATCATTAAGATAATCAAAGAAAGTTGCGGTTTCTGAGAAAAATAAGGGTAAATAATATTCAATACCTGATGGAATTGATCCCTTGCTTATAGCCTGATAGATGACATGATTTTGTAAATTTGCATTAGGAAAGGCATTACGGTAATTACTTCTAAATATACTAATGCTTTCTTTATCTAAAGGATATTCATGTGCAGGTAACATGTTGATTTTATCAACTTTTTCTAAAGATCTTTGGGTATCAATATCTAAAATACTGATACTATCAACCTCATCGTCAAAAAAGTCTATACGATAGGGACTACTATCTCCCATAGGATAGATATCTAAGATAGAACCTCGACGAGCAAACTCACCATGCTCTAAAACTTGATCAACTAAGAGGTAGCCACGTTCAATTAAATCTCCCTGTAAATCTTTTAAATCATAATGTTGTTGCTTCTCTAATATAAAGCTTTGATTTTTAACAAAAGATACAGGTGATAGTCTTGATAAAAGTGCTGGCAAGGTCGCAATAACAATGCCATTTTTTTGCTTATTTACAGTAGCTAAGATCTTAAGTCTCTCAGAGATGAGATCTTGATGCGGGGAGAGGCGATCATAAGGTAGAGTTTCCCAATCGCAAAAAAGACGAATTGACTCCTGAGGTAGTAAAAAGAAAAGTTCATCTTTTAAATTACGAGCTTCACTACCATCATTGCATATTATCAATATTGGATCGGGATTTTTCTCTTTGATAGCAGCGATAGTCAAAGCGAGTGCGGCGCCATTTAAATTGCCGATAGTTTTTTCGCTAGTAGTGAAATTGGTGTTTATACCTTTGGGGAGTAGATCTGATAATTGCATTGCTTTATTTAATTTTTAATTTTGTTCAAAATAATGCGGTATACTTCACAAATCAGAAATTGTTACGCAAAATCTTTTGTTATTGTGAACTATACCATGATCTCTAAATCCTATATATGGCTCTTAATTTGGGCCTTCTTTATCGGTAGCTGTGCTTACCTTATTCCTTATTTTACCAATGATTATCGCTATTTGATGATTCAAGGTACAGATGATTTAGTCAAATCTTTTAGCGATATTATTGTTTCGCAATGGCGTCATTACTTTGAGTGGGGTGGACGTACTCCAGCGCATCTCATAGCTCAGATTTTATTATATGCAGGCAAGGGCTTTTCAGCCTTTGCTAGTGCTTTTTGCTATATAACTTTAATTTTATTTATTTATTATCATGCCTATGGTATCAAACCTACTTTAAAGGGGCTTAAATTCATACCTTTATTCTTTATTACCATGTCTTTATGGTTATTTTTAAGAATTTATGGTGAAGTGGTATTTATGTTAGTTAGCTCTTGTAACTACATGTTTACTACGACAATTGTCTTGATATTTTTATTACCATATCGCTTGTCAATAAAAAAAGAAAAGCTATCTGGATCTATACCATTTGCTATTTTGATGTTTATCTTAGGCGTTATTGCTGGTTGGTGCAATGAAAATACCAGTTTTGCTGCATGTTTTGTAGTTGGTATTTTAGGTTTATATCTTTTAACGCAAAAACGTTTGACTCTGTGGCAAATTACAGGTGGCATTGGAGCTGGCATTGGCTTTTTACTTTTAGTGTTATCTCCAGGTAATGAAGCACGTTTGCAGTTTATGGAAGATGCTGGTTTTGATTTTTGGACACATTTACCTGCAGCTTTAGCTATTTATGCTTATTCTTTGCTTGAAAACTTGCCCTTACTTTTACTTTTAGCTTTTTGTACCTATAAAGTCTTAAGAAATAATTATCATAAGCAATTTAAATATCAATGGTATGGTGCTTTGTGGCTGTTTTTAATGTCATTTAGTTCTTTATCTATTATGATTTTTTCACCCAATTTTCCAGCACGTTCAACAAGTCCTTTTACGATTTTTTTAATTCCTGCTGTAATAGCGATGGCAATGATTTTAATTAAGAATCAGGGACCTATAGTAAACAAAAAGCTAAGTTCAATATTAGTGGCATTAGCCTTAGTTTATGCAATTCCGACCATGGCAAATACACTTTATTGTTACAAGATTGCTCATGAAGATGATCAAGAGCGTTCTTTAGAAATAAAGGCTCAAATTGATGCTGGAATTTTGGATTTAGTAGTTAAACCTATGCGTGTTCAGACTTCAAAATATGTCTTTATTGGTGATGTTAGAGCCCAAAAACAGTATTTTGGTAATTTAATTATCGCTAAATACTATCATGTTGATTCAATTCGCCGTAGTTGTAACTATAAATTCCCATCAACTATTAGTCATGATTATGCTTTCTTCCAAACACCCAAGGAAGAGGGAGTTTGTTTTTTGGATAGAGGCGATCCTGAAGATCCAAATGATAAGCTTAATATAGAGTATCTAAAAACTCATCCTGAAGAAAAAGCTAAATTAGACTTTAGGCATTACAAAAAAAGCTAAGGTCTTTTGACTTCCTCCCCTTGCTAAAGCAAGGGGATCCCTACTGCTAGATATTACTACCTAGTTTCAGTGGGTTTGCAGTGCTGACTCTTTTTAGAGTTCTCTTCTTAATCTAGCCTAGCAAGCTTTGCCATAAGGATATTTCCCGTTGCGTTTTCATATACATTAGCTGTATAGCCACCTACAGTTTGTACATAAGAGGATAGCTTATGAAAGTTGGTTATCTTTTAATATATGTCCGCATTTTGGACACTTCCTGCTAGTATTCTTGGGATTTATCTTTAA
>URKL01000121.1 GCA_900548485.1 uncultured Succinatimonas sp. | reverse complement strand
GGGATTAGTAAAGCTGCCCCTAAAGCAAATAAAGAAGGGATAAATAATCTACTTAGAAAAAGCACATCTGACTGTAAAGCAATAGAAAATTGATTACGTACTCTTAAATCAAAAGCATAAGAAATTAGCGTAAGTAACGCTAATGGCAACAGAAGCAATAATAGGCGAGGTTGCAATTTTTGATTTGACATATGCTTAGATAATTATGCTCTTTTGTAAATACAGCATTTTTTGTTATTTTATCAGAACCTAAGCTTAAGAATACTATTGTTTTTTTCTTTAATGAGCTTTGTCGTTTTTTAAACGATTTTGAATAAAAATTTTCATATAGCTTACAAGCTAATATCAGGCCTAGGTTAAATTTTTGTTATTATAATAAGGAGATTTGGAGAAACAATTGTGAAAATTACCCGCCGAGAGCATGTTGTAGATGAAAAGCTAGAGCCGTATATTCAAGATCCGGTATTGCGGCAATTATTAGCACGTCGCGGGGTGAGCAATCAAGCTGATTGTGAGTGTTTACTTAAGGATCTGCTCCACTATAAAGATCTAAAAAATATTGATAAGGCTCAAAAGCTTATAGCTGATGCCATCATGGATAATGAGCATTTTTTAGTTGCTGGAGACTATGATGTTGATGGCTTAACTGGTACGGCTTTAGGTAAAAGAGCTTTACACCTTTTAGGTGCTAAAAATGTTAGCGTCTATGTTCCTTCACGTTATGAAGGTGGTTATGGCTTGAGTATCGAAGCTATAGAACAGTATGTAAAAGAACAAGAAATAAGTTTTATTATTACAGTTGATAATGGTGTAAGTTGTAATGAAGCCATAGCTTACGCTAAATCTTTGGGGCTCAAAGTGGTTGTAACTGATCATCATGAGACTCAAGAAATTTTACCGCCGGCAGATGTAATTGTAGATCCTAAGCAGCCTGGAGATAAATTTTCTTCTAAAAATTTATGTGGTGCAGGAGTTTTATTTTATGTCTTATGTGCGGTAAAAAATGAATTATTAGAGCGCGGTTTTTATAAAGATAGAGTACCAAATTTAAGTTTATTTTTAGATTTAGTCGCTTTGGGCACGATAGGAGATGTAGTACCTCTTGATAGTAATAATCGTCGCTTAGTTAAATCAGGTTTTAGTCGCTTACATCAAGGCCAATGTGTTGTAGGGATTAAAGCTTTAGCGCAGATGGCAAAAATTGATCTTGCGACTATCAATGCAGTTAATATTTCCTTTGATCTTTGTCCGCGTTTAAATGCAGCAGGGCGAATTCGTCTTGATGGCAATCCGGCGGCTGATTTACTTTTAACTGATGATGAAAATATCGCTCAGGAATTAGCTATACGTTTAGATATGTGTAATCGTCGGCGTGGAGATTTTGAGCGTGTTGCTTTAAAAGAAGCACGAGAAGATGCTAAAGATCAAAGCGGTTGTAGCGCTATTACTTTATATAGGCCCTCTTGGCTTCCAGGTATTGCCGGATTATTAGCAGGGCGTATTAAAGACAGTTATAACGTTCCTTGTTTTGTGTTTTCAGGAGATGGTGAGGAAATTTCAGGATCGGCGCGATCGGTTCCTGGTTTTGCTGTAGCACAGATTTTACAGCAGGTTGATTTGACTAATCCTGGTTTATTATTGCGCTATGGTGGACATGCTATGGCAGCAGGAGCTTCAATAAAACGTGAAGATTTAGATCGTTTTCGTGAAGTCTTTAATGAAAAAGCTCGGGAACATACAGGGGGACCTCAGGAAATAGAAATGGTAACTGATGGGCAGTTGCCTACAAATTACCTAAGTTTGGATTTCGCGCGTGATTTGGAGAGATCTGGCCCTTGGGGAAATGGTTTCCCTGAACCTACTTTTGATGGCGAGTATATAGTTGAAAAAGCCGTATCTGTTGCAGGAAGACATTTACGTTTGTTGTTAAATTCTTGCGCTGATGGTTCTATGATGTGGGCTATAAAAATGCGGGCTAATGCCGCAGAAAAAGCTTTATGTCCAGGCATGAGAGTTCAAGTAGTGTATTCTTTAGGTGTTAACCGTTATTTTGGGGTAGAGCGGCTGGATATTAAAATTGAAGCTTTATGTTTGATATAAAGATAACCTCCCATCCTTTGAAGGTGGGAGGTCATTTTTAGCTTTGTTTTATTCTCAATTCTCCGTACATTCCAGCACCGACAATTCCTGCTAAATTTAACATTTGTGCTGGTTTAATATTAAGGTCGCTATTTAAGACCTCAGCATATTTTTCAAATTTTTTAGAGGCGCCACCACCTAAAACAATGAGATCTGGTTGTAGGAGGAAAGCGACGTATTCTAAATACTCGTTTAAGCGTTCACCCCATTCCTTCCATTTAATATTTTCGCGTTCTTTAACAGCTCCTGAGCAATAACGTTCAGCGCTATCTCCATGGAAAACAATATGACCTAATTCAGTATTAGGGCAGAAAGTCCCGTTGACAAATAAGCAAGAACCGATACCGGTTCCTAAAGTTAATACTAATACTGTTCCAGATACGTCTTTAGCTGCGCCAAAGTGAAGCTCAGCTAAAGCTGCAACATCGGCATCATTTGCAACATAAACTTGTCTTTCTAAACGCTTAGAAAAAAGCTCTTCTACAGGGACATTTATCCATGATTTGTCAATGTTAGCGGCTGTTTTTACAACTCCATGGATGACTCGTGAAGGGAAACCGCAAGCTATTGGTCCGTCGAAACCGATTTGTTTTACTAATTGAAATACAGTATCTGCAATGGCATCAGGAGTAGCCGGTTGAGGAGTTAGTAAACGCACTCTTTCTGATTTTATTTCGCCTGTAGAAGTATCTACTATAGCTCCTTTAATACCAGTACCGCCAATATCAATTCCCAGAATCTCCATGATTACCTCTAATTTAAAATTTATATGTAAATATATTAACAGAGTTTTTTTAATACAAAATGAAATATCCTTTGGATTAAATCACAATTTTTTATGCATGATTTGGAAATTAATTTAAATATGTAGCACTAAAAATTTATAAATCTTTTGTAAAGAGCTGTTTTTTTGGAGATAGCAGTATAAGCAGACTAAATGAACGATAGAGATTTTTATATTAAGGTTAAGCTTATGAGAATTGAGCAAATTTGTTAGAGCTTCTGATATTATTATTAAGATAATGAAGAGGTGAAATATGCAACAGCTTCCGCAGTCGGTCTTCACAAGTGCTGAGGTCCGTTATATAGAACAAGTACATGCTCAAAGTCATAATGGTCATTGTTATGATCTTATGGAAAACGCCGGTCGCAGTGTTTTTAATCATATTTTAAAAGATTTTCCTCATCCTCGAGAGGTTTGGATTTTCTGCGGTCGCGGTAATAATGGCGGTGATGGCTATGTGGTTGCTTTATGTTTAATTGAAAAAGGCATTAGTCATCGAGTGTTTGCTTCAGGTCGTCCTCATGAAGGAACAGAAGCTTGTATTGCTTTTGAATACTATCAATCAAGAGGCGGTAAGGTTGAGTTCTCCTTGCCTCAAGAAGGAGCACCAGATGTAATTGTTGATGCTCTTTTAGGTACCGGTATTAGAAGTGCTCCTAAAGCTGATGCGGCAGAATGGATCTTATTTATCAATGATTTGCAAGGTTATAAGATTGCTATTGATGTGCCTTCAGGCGTGATGGCGGATACTGGGTTTGTGCCAGGGAATTGTGTTAAGGCGGATAAAACAGTATGTATGCTCGCTCTCAAGCCAGGACTTTTAACTGCAGATGCTGTTGATTATACCGGAGAATTGTGTTTTGAAAGTCTTGGGGTGAATGTATCCTCTTTTTATGGACAAACGCTTATAAATAGAAATCCTTCATCTCCATATCAGCGTTTAGGTTATGAAAATATAGTTCAAGAATTACCTATACGAGTGCCTTCAAGTAATAAAGGTGATAGCGGTAAGGTTTTATTGATTGCAGGATCTTTTGGCATGGGAGGAGCTGCTGCTATTTGTGGCGTTGGTGCTCTACGTGCAGGAGCTGGTTTAGTTAAAATTGCTACGGATGCTGATAATGTCAGTGCTATCAATGCATTACGCCCTGAGCTTATGACCTTAAACATGCATGATGAAGAGGCTTTAAGTCGAGCAATTTGTTGGGCTGATGTAATTGCCATCGGCCCTGGTTTAGGTAAAAGTCCTGAAGCTTGTGCAGTTTTACATAGTTTAGATGGGGTGCGTAAGCCAATTATTGCGGATGCTGATGCTTTAAATTTGATAGCTGAAGGAGAAGTTATTCAATCTGAGCGTTTAATTATTACCCCTCATCCTGCTGAGGCAGGGAGACTTTTGCATATGAGTGCTCAAGAGGTAAATCAAGATAGATTTTCAGCTGCTTTTAATTTGCATCAGCGTTTTGGCGGAGTAGTGTTATTAAAGGGCGCTGGTACAGTAATTTATGATGGTAAGCGGTTTACAATCATCTCTGAAGGGTCTCCGGCTATGGCCGCAGGTGGTATGGGAGATTTATTAACTGGCATGATTGCAGCTCTATTAGCTCAAGGTTTAAGTTTAAATTTAGCTACTGTATGTGCATCCATAATTCATGGGCGAGCAGGTGAGTTATGTGCAATGCAAAATGGCATTATTGGAACATTACCCTTGGATCTGTGCCCTTATATTAGGAAACTTGTAAATGGTATCATTGACTTTAAATCTTAAAGGCCAGGAACAGACCGAACTTTTTGGTGCTGTCTGTGCTAAAATTTTCACCTCCCTAAGTCAAAAAATAAATCAAGCTGTTTGTGTATATCTAGACGGTGATTTAGGGGCAGGTAAAACTACTTTTTCGCGTGGTTTCATCAAAGAGTGTGGTTATGCGGGAGTAGTGCGATCCCCGACTTATACCTTAGTTGAGAGTTATGAATTTAAGAATTATAAAGTTTATCATTTTGATTTATATAGACTTTTAGATCCTGAAGAACTTGAGTATATGGGTATTCGTGATTATTTTTCCAAATCTGCGGTGTGTTTAATTGAATGGCCACAAAAGGCTTGTGGTTATATCCCTAAAAGTGACATTAAAATCACTTTTGATTATGCTCAGCATCAACGACAGGTTGTGATAGAATCAAATTTACTCTCCGAAGATAACATGCAAGCTATAAAAGTTAATTTTCAATGAAATTATTCATATCTGAAATTATTAAGTCCTTTTTGTGCATTGTTTTGTGTACATCAATTTCAATTGCTAATGCAACTGAGATTAAATCTTTACGTTCTTATGTAAATACAGACAAAACTCGTGTGGTTATAGATGTTGATAAAAAACCTGTTTATACCACGGCTTTGAGTATCAAAAATTTTAATATTCGTATTAAAAATTTAAATAATGCTAAAAACGCTCCACAAAAGATAAGCTTTAATGATAAATCTTGTTTAATGTCAGTAAATCGTGCTTTAGATGGTAATGATGTGCGTTATCTCTTTGCCCGTGGCAGTTGTGGAGAACCGGAGTATTTCCTTTTAGAACCGCAAAAGGGAACAAATAATTATCGGATAGTTATTGATTTTCCTCATAGTGGTAGTGGTAATTCTGCTATTGCTCAAAGTTCAGATACGCGTACTTTAAAAGAGCAAGAACGTGATCTATTTATTGCTTGCAGTACAGCTAGTAAAGATGGATTGCGAACAATGACTAAGGAGCAGGCTGATGATTATTCAAAAAAGCTTGCTAAATTACGAGAGGATTATGCAAAGCAAACTGTAGCTCAACAAAAAGCTCAAGCTAAACGACAGGCGCAAAATTTAGATAGTGAAACAGTAGCTGATGCTAAAGCTCCTCCTTCTCCAGTGCAGGCTATGCCAATTGCTAGACCTTTTATTATCGCTATAGATGCAGGTCATGGAGGTAAAGATCCTGGAGCTATAGGAAGACGAGGCTCGCTGAACAACGGTACGGAAAGGGATCTGAAATTGGAATTGGACTTCCTTA
>URKL01000120.1 GCA_900548485.1 uncultured Succinatimonas sp. | reverse complement strand
AGGTTGCTCCGCTTAAACCTGCAGATGATGCTGTAGTAATCGATTCTTCTAATTTAAGTATTGAAGAAGTTTTTAAGACTGTTGCGCAGATTATTAAAGAGCGCACCGGTCTTGAGTGTGAATTGTAGTTTTTCTACATTTTTTTAAGTATGGTCATGGATGACTGTACATTTTTTAACAACTCCCCAAAGGCAGGATGCAACGGGGCAAATTTGGAATTTTTACCTTAATGGAATCTTTTGCACAACTTTTCGAAGAGTCTCTGAAAAACGTAGAAACCCGTCCGGGTTCAATGGTTAAGGGTACTGTTGTTGATATTAACAACGGCCTCGTCATTGTTGACACCGGTCTTAAGTCTGAGTCTGCTATCCCGCAGGAGCAGTTCATGAGCCCAGCCGGTGAGCTCGAGGTTCAAGTTGGTGACGTAGTTGACGTTGCTCTTGAGTCTGTTGAGTCTGGCGACGGTGAGACTCAGGTCTCTCGCGAGAAGGCAAAGCGCAACGAAGCTTGGATCAAGCTCGAGGACGCTTTCAACAAGCAGGAAACTGTTACCGGCGTTATCGATGGCAAGGTCAAGGGTGGCTTCACTGTTCAGTTAGGCGGTATTCGCGCCTTCTTACCGGGCTCCTTAGTTGACGTACGTCCGGTTCGTGATACCTCTCATTTAGAGGGCAAAGAGCAGCAGTTCAAGGTTATCAAGCTTGATCAGAAGCGCAACAATGTTGTTGTTTCTCGTCGTGCTGTTATTGAGACTGAGAACTCCTCTGAGCGCGAGAACGTATTAGCTAACCTCGCTGAAGGTCAGACTGTAAAGGGTGTTGTCAAGAACCTCACCGATTACGGCGCATTCGTTGACTTAGGCGGCGTTGATGGTTTATTACACATCACCGATATGGCTTGGAAGCGTGTTAAGCATCCTTCTGAGATCGTTAATGTTGGTGACGAGATTACCGTTAAGGTTCTCAAGTTTGACCGTGAGCGTCAGCGTGTATCCTTAGGCTTGAAGCAGTTAGGTGAGGATCCGTGGGCCAATATCGCTACCCGTTTCCCTGTTGATTCTATCATCGAGGGTAAGGTCACCAACTTAACCGATTACGGTTGCTTCGTTGAGATCGAAGAGGGTGTTGAAGGCTTAGTTCACGTATCTGAGATGGATTGGACCAACAAGAATATTCATCCTTCTAAGGTTGTTTCTGTTGGCGATACCGTCAAGGTTAAGGTCTTAGAGATCGATGAGGAGCGTCGTCGTATTTCTTTAGGCTTGAAGCAGTGCAAGCAGAATCCTTGGATTGAGTTCGCTGAGACCCACTCTAAGGGTGACAAGGTTACCGGTAAGATCAAGTCTATCACCGATTTCGGTATCTTCATTGGTCTTGATGGTGGCATTGACGGCTTAGTACACCTCTCTGACATTTCTTGGCAGCAGTCTGGTGAAGACGCTGTTCGTGACTTCAAGAAGGGTGACGAAATCACCGCTATCGTTCTCCAGGTAGATCCGGAGCGTGAGCGCATTTCTTTAGGCTTAAAGCAGATCGTTGAAGATCCGTTTGCTGATTACTTAGCTTCTCACCGTAAGGGCTCTGTAGTTACTGGTACTGTTGCCGAGGTTGATGCTCGCGGTGTTACCGTTGAGTTAGCTGAAGGCATCACCGGTTACATCCGTGTTGCTGATCTCTCTCGTGATCGCGTTGAAGACGCTACCACCATTTGCAAGGTTGGTGATAGCATCGAGGCTAAGTTCATGAGCGTTGATCGTAAGTCTCGCCAGATCTCCCTCTCTGTCCGTGCTAAGGACGAGGCTGAGGAGAAGGAAGCCTTAGAGTCTGTAAATCAGAAGGCTCAGGAGCCGCAGACCACTGCTATGGCTGCTGCTTTCGCCGCTGCTGGTAAGGTTGAGAAATAATAGCTTTTAGCTAGTTTCTAAGAGAACGGTCCTAAAATAAAATTTGGGGCCGTTTTTTTATGTGTAAAATATAGTTTAGTTTGACTTATTTTGTGATCAGAGAAAATTTTTTATTAAAATTTTGGCTTAAGATCTGATTTTTAAGAATTTTATTCAACTTTATGCTTAATAATTAGTTAAAATCTTATTTAGTAAAAATTTTTTTCTATGGAGCTTTAAGATGACTCGAGCTGAACTTATAGATGTGTTGGCAATGCAATTTCCTACTCAAAATCCCAAGAGTATTGATGCCGCTGTCAGAGAAATTTTTGAAGTTATGATTGAAACTTTAGCCGCTGGCGAGCGTATTGAGATCCGAGGCTTTGGTAGCTTTGAAATTCGTGTCAGAGAGCCTCGTGTTGCTCATAATCCAAAGACAGGAGAACCTGTAAATTTGGATAAGCGTCGTGTGGTTCATTTCAAGCCTGGTGTTGCCCTACGTAACAGCGTAAATGGTAAAAGTGCTTAGGGTCTAAATAGACAGGAGTGTATCTTCTTAGGTGATATGTTATTATGATGTATCGCCAGAGGGAGTAAACTAATAAATGCTTAAATTTTGGATTAATCTTATTGTTATCGTTGTCATTGCATCCTTTGGTTTAGCAATTGGTTCAGCTAACGATAGCACTGTTTTTTTTGATTTCTTGATCATCAAAGCTGATGTTTCCTTGGCAACTGTTTTAGTTGTAGGTGTTATTTTAGGTTTTATTTTAGGATTGTTAGGTTCCTTACTTTTAATCTTAAAGTATTGGAATCGTGCTCGTTCTGCTCGTTCATCTTTATCTAAGATGCGTAAAGAAGAGTTAAGAAAAGAGCAAGCTTCTAAAAAAGAGCAAGAAACTTTGCCTACTACTCACTCTTAAGTCAGTGTAAATGTTTGAACTGCTTTTTCTACTTCTTCCAGTAGCTGCGCTTTATGGATACTATATGGGGCGTAGCTCTGCTCGTAATAAGCAGGAGAATACTCGCAATCAGCAAAATCATAATTATTTGCGAGGTGTTGAGTATTTATTGAATAAACAGGACGACAAAGCGGTTGATCGCTTTATCGCCTGTCTTAAAGATCAAGACCCTTCCTTTGAATCATCATTAGCTTTAGGCAATCTTTTCCGTACTCGAGGAGAGCTTGATAAGGCGATCTCTTTGCATGAACGTATGGCAAATGATGAAAGTGTTGATGATAGCGAAAGAGAGACTGCTCAATTAGAGTTAGCTTGTGATTTTCTTTCGGCAGGACTTTTAGATAGGGCAGAACAGATCTTGCTTAAAGTTGTTGAAATCCCACGCCAACGTGTATTTGCCGCTAAGCTTTTACTCAAAGTCTACGAACGTGAACAGGACTTCAACCGCGCTATTGAGGTGGCTTTAGCATATCGTGATGTTTTAGGGGCTAAGGGACTACGTATGTTAGGTCAATATTATTGTGAAAAAGCGTCACATTTAAATATGATCCAACAATATGATGAGGCCATTAAAGCTTATCTTTATGCAATTGAAATCTTCCCTGAATCAATAAGAGCTCGTTTAGAGCTTGCTTCTTTATATATTAGAAAAAACAAGTTCAATGAAGCTTATGCTTTGATCAAAAAGGTAACCTCTTTTGACTCGCATTATGGTATAACTTGCCTGCAGTTAATTTATGAGTGTTTCCCAAATAAAGCCGATCCTAATTATCGTTTTGCTTTAGAGAGCTTGGTAAATTCCACACATTCAGCTGCTGCAATGGTGGAGCTTGTACGGATTGTAGCTTTAGATTCAGGAACAGTAGATGCTGAAAATTTGCTGTTATCTTATATTAAAGAGAAGCCTAATCTTAAGTTATTTTCAGCGCTGATGGGCCTGCGCTCAAAAGAAGGGGAACCATCAGCAAATCAAGCAATTTTGCAATTAAAAAGCCTTGTGGATGCACAAATTGCTGCTAATTATATTTACACCTGCCCGCATTGTGGTTTTGAAAGTAAGATGCTTTTTTGGCAATGTCCAAGTTGTAAACGCTGGGAGAGCCTTAAACCTAAGGTGGGCTTAGATGGAGATTAAAATGACCGATCCAAAGATCATTGTTGCTTTAGATTATGACAATGAAGGCGATGCTTTAAATTTTGTATCCCGCATAGATCCTAAGTCTTGTCGTTTAAAGGTTGGTAATGAATTATTCACAACTGCAGGACCTCAATTCGTAGAAAAACTTATCAATAAGGATTTTGAGATTTTTTTAGATCTTAAATTTCATGATATTCCAAATACCGTAGCTCGTGCTTGTGAGGCCGCGGCTCGTTTAGGAGTGTGGATGGTTAATGTTCATGCAAGTGGCGGCATGGTAATGATGAGTACAGCAGCTGAGGCTTTAGCTAAATTTGAGAAAAAGCCTTTGCTAATCGGTGTTACTGTTTTGACTTCTATGGATAGAGATCAATTGTCTGGTATTGGTCTTGATTTAGAGCCTATCGACCAGGTTTTACGTTTGGCTAAACTTGCAAAAGAGAGCGGTCTTGATGGAGTAGTATCTTCAGCACGAGAAACTACCGCAATTAAAGCGGCTATTAATGCTCCTTTTGTCTGTGTAACTCCAGGCATTCGCCCTGAAGGCTCTGACATAGGCGATCAAAAGCGTATTATGACTCCAGTTAAGGCTTTACAAGCCGGTGCTGATTATTTAGTTATCGGACGCCCTATTACTAAAGCTCTAGATCCACAATTAGCTTTAGAAAATATCAATTTCTCAATTGCCTCTTTAGTTTAGTAAATTTAACATAATCCGCCTTCATTCCTTATTCTAAAAAAAGGAATGAAGGCGGAACTTGAGAGTTTAGGCAAATAATTTAGCTAACTAATTGTTTTTATCTATAAAAATATCATAACCAGGTCCCAGCAGTTTTAGGGCACTCTAACTCCAATAACTTTTTCTTAGCATGGAGACCACCGCCATACCCAGTGAGTTTATGATTACTGCCGATCACTCGGTGACAGGGGACAAAAATAGAGATAGGATTGTATGCATTTGCTAAGGCTACTGCACGTACAGCCTGAGGATTATGAATGCGACAGGCAAGTTCTTTATAAGATATGGTTGTCCCATAGGGGATTTTTATCAGTTCTTCCCATACAGAGCATTGAAATAATGTGCCGGTAAAGACAATTGAAATATCGAATGTTTGACGCAGTCCTGCAAAATATTCTTCAAGTTCCGAGATTGCCTGTTTATTGATATTGGAAGTACTTTCTTCATATTTTGCCTGTAACTGTTTTTGTAGGCGACGGTCTATAGCTTCTCGCCGTTTTCCTGTTATCCAATCGCATAGGCATAACTTATTACTGTAAGAGCCGATAAGCATTACTCATAATGGTGATTGATACTGTGTAATCTTTATAGTTTCCATATTTCTTTTATAAATTTTCATCGTCTGTTTGGATATTTGTAATACAGCTCAAGCGTATCATCAAAATTTATGAAGTTTGAGAGTATTTTCCTGTAAGAGTAGCTTTAAATATCAGCTAGTATTCTATTGTTGTATTTAACAAACGATTATTTGTGTTTTTAATAAAATTGTATGCGATGTATATCCTATTTTTAATATTATTAGCTTTGTTCATTTAGTGGCGGTTTGTTAGCATAACTACACAAATTGCTGAAATTAGTATGGTCGCAAAATTTTTAACTATATATCAAAAATCTTGTATAAATTTGTTTCTTAATTGATTGAATTAAGGTAATGAAAATCTAAAATAAGAGCTAATAAATTTGTATTTGTAGCATAAAAATGCGCGTTATTTGTTTGCATAAAATCATACATTCTCTAAACTTAGGCTATGGATAGAAAGTAATTGAAGTCATCTTCGCCGCACTGGCGCTCACGGGCAACGCCACCATGTGGATGGCCGTCTTCGCCGACACCGGCACCTGCCTCATCGTGGTCGCCAACGCCATGCGCATGCTGCGCATGAAGCCGAGGCTCGACCGCATGGCCGAAGCTGCGGGCAAGGCGGGCTGACGCCGTCGGCCGGAAATTATCCATTTTAGGGAATATACCCAGTTGTTTCTGACGTTCGTAACGTGC
>URKL01000119.1 GCA_900548485.1 uncultured Succinatimonas sp. | reverse complement strand
ATACCAAATACATAGCGTTGATAGGTACTTCAGCAAAACCGAATGACAAACCGCCCTCTGTAGAAAGATGGTTATCATCCCAAAAAATATCTTTATTTTGCGGGGTTATAAGTTTGCACAAATTATCTTTGCATATAGCTTCATTAGGATTTATAAAAGAAACATTGTTAAATTTCTTTAAATAATTCTTAAGGAACAAATTAGCATTTTGGTATTCACTATCATATTTTAAATGTGGTTCTTCACACTTAACCTTATCTAATAAAACAGATGATAAATACTTATTATAATTTTTAATATTATTGCATTCCCTTACTGTGTAAATAGCATGAGATCCTATAAGAGAGCCTAAAACATAAAAATGACGATTAGGATTTTCTAAAAACAGCCTACCTAAGCTTTCATCTAAAAGTTCACTTTGCGGATGATTTCTTAAATTAAGATCGTTTTGACTAGCCTTTTCCCATGCGGTAAACATCTTATTGAAATGCTGCGTCCAACGCTGAGAAATTACAATGGGCGTATTTACAGGAAAAGATTCAATGAAAATTTTACGTTCATTAACAAAATTATGAATAGAACCGTATTTCTCATTGATAAGTTCCACAAAATTAGGCTTGGAAAAACTACAGTGTTCATCATCATAACAATAAGTTCCTGAACTTGAGAAAATAGCTAAACTAATATTATTTTTCTCAAAAAAAGGCCATAGATGCTGAGCATGGGAATCTCCAATTAATACTACATCTGCTTTACTTTCCTGATTATTAAAGGCTGGGAAAAAATCAGGAACCCCCTTTCCGGCAAATTCAACCTCAATACCACTATAACGCTCTTTAAAGCCGTGTCTGTCAACTGTAAAAACAGTAAAGCCTACGCAAGATAAATAAACTAATAAGAATTTCCAGCCATAATTACGGCTTGATTCAATAAAGTGGTAACTAAATATGGATAAAACAAAAACTATAGCTCCGACCAATAAAAAATTGCTAGATAAATTGATGCGTACACAGATGCTTAAAACCAGCCAATGATAGATATATAAAGAATAAGAAATCTTTCCTAAGTACTGAAATATTTGATTAGATAAAATACTTTTTTCTGATGCTAAAGAGATGATAAGCATTGCCCCTAAAACTGACGGCAAAACGACTAATGGAGTCCATACAGCATTATTTTCTCTAAAGAAAATTGAAAAAATAAAGATAACACCTAAAATTTCCAAAAAGCGTTTAGAGCTTATAGATAAATTTAATAATGCTTTGACAGGAAATAAAAATACAATAGCCCCAGATAAAAGCTCCCAAGCTCTAGTTTGAAGCAAATAATAATATTTCTCTTCCGTAAAAATAAATGAAAGAGCTAAAGAAGCTATAAATAAGGTTAAAACAACAGCTTTTACAGCTCTAAAACCTAGAAATTTATTTAAAAGCCATAAGATAATTGGATAAACAATATAGAATTGCCATTCTACAGATAATGACCATGTATGCAGGAGCATTTTGCTCATACTGTCAACAGCAAAATACCCTTCATCTTTAGCAAAACGTAGATTAGAAATAAATCCTAATGCAGATGTAGCTTCTTTATTAAATTCATAAAATTCTTTAATGTTTACTAAAAGAAAAAATCCAATTAAATAAAAGAGAACTATTGCAAATAGAAGTGCAGGACAAATACGTTTAGCCCGACGTTTCCAAAATTCCCAAACAGAAAACTTTCCTTGTTTTAACCCTTTTATGATGATTGCTGTCATCAAGAATCCTGAGATCACAAAGAAAATATCTACACCAACATAACCGCCATTTAATGTGAATGACCAGGAGTAATCATTTAAAGCGATAAAAGAAAATAAATGAAAAAACAAAACCAGTAAAACTGCTATTGCTCTAAGACCATTAATATCCAATCTAAAATTATTGATATTTTGACTATCTTTTTTAACTGATTTTGCTTGCATATAAATAGTAAAAATTAATAAAAAATTCTTCCTAATATTTTGAATTTATTAGGTATATAAAATAATAAAAAAATTTGTAAGATTTAAGACTTATTTTTTGCAGGATTACCCATAACTATAGTATTAGCCTCTACATCATGGGTTACTACGCTTCCAGCTCCTACCACAGCATTTTCACCAATAACTATGCCAGGCAAAATTGTAGCATTTGCTCCAATTGAAGCGCCTTTTTTGACTTTTATGCCTTCAAGTTTCCAATTCTTATTACGGGATTTTGGATACCTATCGTTACAAAAGGTTACATTTGGCCCTATAAATACATCATCTTCAATAGTTATACCATCCCAAATTTGTACACCGCATTTAACTGTGACACGATTTCCTATTTTTACATCATTTTCAATGAAGCAATGAGAACATATATTGCAGTCATCCCCAATGACAGCCTGCTTTAGTACCACACAAAATTGCCAAATATTGGTATTTTTACCAATATTTGTGGATTGCACATCTGCTAAATTATGGATCACAACTAGCCACCTTTTATTAAAACTTAAATCTCTACTGTTTTATCTTAGGGAACCACTCTAAATTAGGCTCAGCCTCAGCTAAATCAGCAATTTTTACTAAAAGAGTACTATCTTTTTTACTTTTCTCAACTAAGTTTGGTGGAAATATAAATTCAATTGCATCAGGATAGATTAAAAAGCGCATAGGATTTACTTCCATAGAGGCTACTACTAAAGGAAACAGTTCCATGTTTTGATCTTTATATTTAGCCTCAAGTTTACGCGCACATATCATAGAAGCTATTTGCGGTTTTTTAAATAAATCCTCAAAGGTAATGAGCTTGAATGTTTGCTCATTGACATTAACAACTTCAATGAAACTATCTTTACCTAACTTATCTTCTGTAGTTACATGAGTAATTAAAGAAACAAAATCATGCCAAGAATTAGTTATAAGATCTAAGGTAAGAGTTTGCGTAGCATGCGGGATCTCGATGACTGATAACTCATCTTCATAATTTATATTGGCATTAAAACTCTGCAGTTGCGAGTTTTCAAAACTACCAGCTAAATAATTAGCATACCCCTTACATAACTTTTCATACTTTTCCAAAGTACAATTTTTATTTAACTTAACAATAGTGGACGAATAACTACGTTCAATTACATATTCCTGAGCATACCCATACCCTACGACAGCCATTAAAAATATTAAAAAATACAATTTTTTCATACTAAAACTCCGTTAGAGCTGGTATATACAACTTAGCTAATCTCTCTAGATTATACATAGCATTAGCAGGACTTGTAGAGGGTAAATGTACAACCTCAATATCAAGTGATGACGAGTACTTTAAAAAAAGTTTTTTTGACAAAGATCCATTAGTTATAACACGCTTAATACTTGGATGTGTTTTCAAAAGAGCTTTAATATCCGCAGGTTCAACATCCTGAATTTTAGAATCTAGACTGCCCTCTCTTACACATGAAGCAATCACATCATAAAGAGCAATTTGCATAGTAATTAAAGCTTGTTTACGCTTTTCAATACTATCAAGTTCACTTTTAAGATATAGTCCTAAAATTTTAAAAAAGCGATTTTGCTTATGCATGTAATAAAAACCAGCTTGCAAAGAAGCTATAGAAGGCATAGATCCTAAAACTAGAACCCGTGCCTTTGATGGAATAAAAGGCTCTAAACCATAAATACGCTCAGACATTTAAAGCCCCTTATCACGACTTAGGTTTTCTTATCACAACAAAGCGTAATGAAGCTGCACTTACTAAGATAAAAGCAAATTGTAAGGCTTGATATAGATATAAACGTAACGCAATAAACCAATAGTCTGGTTTAAAAGACTCTTTTCCTAAAATATAAGCCTCAAGATATTGAAGTTTTAAAACTGCAAAATATTTTTCAACCATACTAAAGATGGCAATACTTAAACAGCATAAAAGTAAAAAGCCAGGTAAATTTGTCCATATGGCCCCTAAAGCTATAGTAAAGGGCTTATTGCTATTTAAAATCTTTGCAAAACTTGCACAAACGATTAAGACAAAACCTAAGATATAAAACAAACCGGCTATGGCATAAACTTGAAGTAAATCTTGGCTAAAACGCATCTGCTCTGGCGTTGCAATTTGCAATTGTTTTGAGAGAGCAGCTTCCCTTGCATAAACATCCCATAATATTGCAGTTTTATAGCTAATATACGAGTACAAGGAATATAGAATGACCAACCATAAAACCTGTAATAATAAATAAAATTTAATCCCTATTTTATGAGGATTAATTACAGGAGCTTTGCGAGCTTTTAATAGCCACAATGAGGCTAATGGAGGACTTAAAAAGAATAAAGGAACTAATATAGGTGCCCATAAAGGATTTATAAAGGAGCTTTTTAACTCCCGATGAAAACCAATAAGGCCGTAAATAAATGCTAAAAGCGGACCGCCCACTCCGCATAATACGTAAGGGCGCTCCGCTTTAATACTACTTCTTGTCATAGATTATTATTTATAACGACGAAGCTATGATAATAAGCATGATCTGCGGTGACAGAATACGCAAGAACATGGTGAAAGGATAAACTGTAGCATAACCGATGGAGGAAGCCTCAGAATCCTTATACATACCATTAGCGTAGGCTAATGCTGGCGGATCTGTATAAGAACCTGCGATCATACCAGAGAGTATTAAGTAATTAATCTTAAATACCTTAAAGGCAACAAAACCTACGATAGTAATCGGGATGATAGAGATTAAGGTTGCCCAGGCCATCCAATGTAAACCATCACCATGAGTTAAGGTATTAAAGAAGCCATTAGCGCCAGCAGAAATACCGACAATGGTTAAGAATAAGGTAATACCAATCTCACGGAAAGCTGCTAAGGCCGGAACCGGTAAACGCCAATGTAAACGGTTGCCAGTTAAACCATCACCAAAGCGGGCTAAGAGAATAGCCATAATGAGCGGACCACCAGCGACACCTAACTTAAGCGGAGTAGGAACGCCAGGGATCGGAATTGGGATAGAACCTAATAAAATACCCAAGAATAAACCGATGAAAATAGGAAGCATGGCAACCTTATTCATGGTAGCAGAAGAGTCGCCTACGACCTTACCTGCCTTCTTAACGTCTTCAAGCTTACCAATAACGTTTAACTCATCACCTAAGGCTAAACGTAAATCCGGGCTCGGCATGAACTGTACGCCAGATCTATAGACACGAGAGATAACGATATTATACTGCTTCTCAAGATCTAATTCAGATAAGGTGTGGTTCATAACCTCATTCTTAGTAACAATCAAATGTCTTACAGTGATAGCGGTACCACGAGTAGTAAGTACATCCTTAGCCTCAATGCCTAAAAGCTTAACAGTCTTGCTTACATCCTTAGGTAAACCGACTAAGTGTAAGATATCGTTTTTACACAATATAGTATCGGCATTAGGAGCGGATAACTCGCCATCGCGCTTCATACGAGAGCAAATTACAGTACCTGATTTGATAGTATCGATACTACCTAAAGCCTTGTCAAAATAATCTGTATTAACAACAGTGACGTTCATGTGGATAAGGTCTTCGCGGCCCTTCTTCTTAGAAGCAGCATAATCCTCACCAGCTTTTTCAATGCTGACACGGAAAATAATACGAATACCGATCATGACGATCAATAAAGAGCATACAGCAAACGGATAAGCCATGGCGTAAGCACCGGAGACCTTGGTTGCATCAAAGCCCATAGCTACGGCATCTTTACCCTGAGAGGTAAACATACTACCCATCTCAGCTAACATGCTTGTACCTGCACCTAAAGCCGGAGTATTGGTGATAGCACCTGAATACATACCGATCATGGCGTCTGCTTGAACAATACCGGTAAAGTATAAACTCATGGCAATTACAACGTTTAAGAAAATAATTGCAACTGCAAGACCGATAAGCTTAGCGCCAAAGCCTCGTAAGCTTGAGAAGAAGCTCCTCGCACAGCATCAAAGAGATATCGGTGATTTTGGGCTTTGAAAGTGTGGGTAC
>URKL01000118.1 GCA_900548485.1 uncultured Succinatimonas sp. | reverse complement strand
AATATCTAGCAGTAGGAATCCCCTTGCTTTAGCAAGGGGAGGAAGTCAATGCTAGCATAAATATAGAGAACATAACTTTTAGACATTACTATTTTTTATCTGGATCTATTGCCATTTGTCTACTGCCTGCCCTCAAGAATATGCTTTATTAAAAAAAGACAACCACCTTATTTTATGACAGATTATTAACAATAATCTGCTGATTTTAGCTTAAATAAGCTTAAAAAAAAACTTAAACAAAATAAAATGACATGTAACTATCATTTACAAACAGCTTATTTATGCTATTTGAAATATACATTGATATAAAAACAGCATATTTTGTGACAAAAATCTTATTCTTTTGAAATATATTTATCATTGTGCGCAATTATGTGACTTAAGTCTGATATTCATCTGTCATTTTTTACTAGAATTTTTGATATACATTGTTCATAGGAGAAGACTTATTCTATGCAGAACCTATCAAATATTCTTATGAAAGGACTTGAGATCCTTGTGGTTGTCATCCTTGCAATCATGTCACTTCTGGTGATCATCAACGTAGGATTACGCTTTGCTTTTTCTTCAGGTATCGTGGTATCAGAAGAATTATCACGTTTCCTATTTATATGGGTAGTTTTCCTAGGCTCTATCTTAGCTATGAAAAATGATGGCCATATTTATGTTGACTTCATTCGTAAAGCCATGCCTTTAAAAATCCAATCTTTTATTAAGCTCTTTTGTTACCTCGCCATGCTCTATTGCTGCTATTTACTCTGCGTAGGTAGCTATGAACTCTATGAATTCAACATGGAAGATTTGTCACCTGTGGCACAAATTCCTTTAGGTTACATCTATATATCAGGTTCCATTGGAGCTATCGGAATGGGCATTATCTTATTTTTCAAGATTATCTCCATCATCTTAAATATTGCTAAAGGAAAATGGGAGTAATTTAAATGACTGTAGCTATTTTCTTAATAATTCTTTTGACTTCCGTTGCCATCGGTATTCCTATTGCTTTTGCGTTATTACTTTGCAGTTTAGGTTTGATGCTCCATTTAGATATGGTTGATCCTCAGATTATGGCTCAAAGTATTATCAATGGCGCAGATAACTTTACCTTGCTAGCGATTCCCTTCTTCGTTTTCGCAGGTGAAATCATGAATGTAGGCGGTTTAGCTAAACGCTTAATCGATCTGCCAATGAAATTAGTTGGTCATAAAGCTGGTGGCTTAGGTTTTGTAGTTATTATTGCTGCCGTCATCATGGCCTCTTTATCGGGATCCCCTGCAGCCGATACTGCTGCCATTGCCGCTATCATGTTTCCAATGATGACTAAGGCTAAATATGATGGTCCTAGATCTGCAGGTTTAATTGCCGCTGGCGGTATTATTGCCCCGATCATTCCGCCTTCAATTCCTTTCATTGTTATCGGTGTTACTGCTTCCGTTTCAATTTCTGAATTGTTCATGGCAGGTATTTTCCCTGGCCTCTTGATGGGCGTATCTTTATGTATTATTTGGTACTTCCAGTCTCGCAAACTTGAAACTAACCAAAAAGCTACTGGTAAAGAAATCTTTGATGCCTTTAAGAGTTCTATATTGGCTTTGCTCTTACCTATTATTGTTATCGGTGGCTTCCGTTTAGGTATCTTTACCCCAACTGAAGCGGGTGCTGTAGCCTCAGTCTATGCTCTATTCATCTCAATTTGTGTATATCGTGAATTAACATTAAAAGCTATTTACAACGCTTTATTATCCACAGCTATTACTACTGCCGTAATCATGTTGATGGTATCTGCAGCTCAAGTATCAGCTTGGCTTATGACTGTTGCTGACTTACCTTTAATGGTTGCTGAATTATTAAAACCTCTAGCTTCAAGTCCAACCTTATTGATGGCTCTTATATTAGTTGTGCTTTTAATGATGGGTATGGTCTTAGACTTAATTCCGATCGTTTTAATCTTAGTTCCAGTATTACTTCCGATCATAAGAGAAGCTGGTATCAATGAAATTTACTTCTGCGTAATGTTCATCTTCTGTTGTTCTATCGGTTTAATTACTCCTCCTGTTGGCAACGTTTTAAATGTTGTATCAGGTGTAACCCGTGTACCTTTTGAGCGAGCTGTATTAGGTGTACTTCCTTATGCTGGTGTTCTGATTTTATTGATGATTTTGATGCTGTTATTCCCTTCAATCATCATAGGTCCTATGGAATTCTTTGTTGGTAAATAATCTACTTTTTGGAGAATATTATTATGAAAAAAACTATTGCATCCTTATTAGCAGTTGTTGTTTCTCTCGCTGTTGCCACCGGCGCTGAGGCTAAAACTACCTTGCGCTTTGCAACTGATATTTCTCGTGCCGATACTCAAGGTCAAGGTGCAGAGCATTTTATCGACTTAGTCTCCAAGAAGACTAATGGTGAGATTGTTATTAAGTTCTATCCTGATAGCACCTTAGGTAATACCCAAGCTATCGTTTCTGGTACTCGTGGTGGCACCATTGATATCGGTATGGTCGGTGCTCACGCATTAAGTGGTTTATCTAAAGACTTCTCTGTTTTAGATATTCCTTTCATCTTCAAAGATAAAGATCATGCTCACCGTGCCTTAGATGGCAAAGTAGGTCAAGAATTATTTGACACTGTTAAGAGCAAAGGTATTGTTGGTTTAGCTTACTTTGAAAACGGCTTCCGTAATATTACTAATAACAATAAACCAATTAAGACCCCTGATGATGTTAAAGGCTTAAAGATCCGTGTACCTCAAAGCCAGATCTTAGTTAAAACCTTCGAAGCTTTAGGAGCCAACCCTGTGCCAATGGCTTTCGGTGAACTCTACACTGCTATGGAAACTGGCGCTATTGATTCACAAGATCACCCTATGCCAGCTTTATACTCAGGTAAGTTCTATGAGGTACAAAAATACTTATCTTTAACTAATCATGCTTATACCGCTGTTGCAGTTGTCATGAACAAAAAGAAGTTTGATAAGTTAACAGACGAACAGCAAAAGATCATTGTAGAAAGTGCTAGAGAGGCTGCTAAATTCCAGCGAGATCTCAATAACAAGTCTGAAAATGACATGATCTCTAAGATGAATGCAGAATCTGGCATTGTTGTAAATGACGATGTACAAAAAGATCTCTTTGTTGAGAAGACCAAGAGCATTCGTGATGAATATATCAACGCTAATGGCGATTACTTCGTAAAACTCATCGAAGCTGAGCGCAAGTAGTTAGAGGATAAAAGATGAAAAAATTACTTACTGTTGTTGGTCTTAATGAAAATGTAGCCTCTTTTATTAAAGAACAACAATATGAGGTTTTAACTGAAGACCAAATCAATGAGTCCAATGCCTCTGAAATTGAAATCATCATGTCTAATGGTGGTGGTGTGGTTTCTAAGGCTTTGTTAGACAAACTACCTAACGTCAAGATTATTGATAATTTTGGTGTAGGTTATGACGGTGTAGATGTTGCCGAATGCAAAAAACGCGATATTGCCATATGTACTACTCCAGGAGTCTTAACTGAAGATGTTGCTGATTTAGCCATATCCTTAATGCTAAATGTTTCAAGAAAAATTACCTTTGCCAATAACTTTATTGCAGATGGTAAATGGGAACAAAACCACAAACTTGCTTTAGCAACTAAGGTTTCAGGTAAAAAAGTTGGTATCGTAGGTCTTGGACGTATAGGTAATGCCGTAGCTAAAAGAGCTTGTGCCTTTGATATGGAAATCTACTATTACGATAATTTTATTGAAAACAAAAATTATACAAAGGTAGATGACCTTATTAAGCTTGCTTCTTTAGTTGATTATTTGATTATCTGCGCTGCAGCCACTGAGGAAAACCGCAACTTAATCAATGCCGAGGTTTTAAAAGCCTTAGGTACTGAAGGATTTTTAATCAACGTTGCTCGTGGTTCTTTAGTTGATGAACAGGCCTTAGTAGATGCCATTGTTAACAATCAAATCAAAGGTGCTGGTTTAGACGTATTTGTCAAAGAACCTTATGTTCCACAGCAGTTAATTGGTAGAGATAATGTGGTAGTAACTCCACATATTGCTAGCGCTACTGTTGAAACTAGATTGTTAATGGCAAATATAGTCATAGACAACATGAAAGCGTTCTTAGAAGGTCGCGACCTACCCACTAAACTAAAACTATAACTTAATTAAGCTTCTATGTTTTATAGCCAGCAACCTGCTGGCTATTTTTTTCTAACTCTTTAAAGCGGCCAAGGCTTTACGCATACTTACAATATTTTGTGTATATAGTTTGTTTCTTAAAATCGCAACTCTAGTGTATAGCACATCAACAATTGCCAAATAAGCAAAACGTGTAACTGTAGATTCAGCTAATAACTTGATTTCAGGACCTAAACCAACTAAAACCTCATCAGCTTTTTCTGCAAGAGGTGAACGTTTATGAGAAGTAATTAAAACAATCTTCGCACCATTATTTTTAGCAAGTTCAACGCTATGTACAAGATCTATGGAACTACCTGATAAAGATACCACAACTACAGTAGTATCATAGTTTTGGCACATAGCTGCAATAGTTGCCTGCTGATGAGGATCGGTAAAAACTTCAGTTGGAATACCAAAACGCACAAAGCGAATGCCAATATCTCGACAAATAGTACCAGAGGTACCATAACCAAAAACCATTAAACGATTACTACAAGCGATCAAATTAGCGGCACGATCTATAGCATCATAATCGACCACATTTTGCGTCATATTCAATCCTTCTTGAATCTTCAAAAAGATCTTAGAAGCAATAGTCTTAACATCATCGCCAACGCCTACCTCAACATCATCAATTTTTTGATTTGTAAAAGAAGCTAATTGTACTTTTAATGATTGAAAACCAGACAAATCTAATTTTTTACAAAATCTTGAAATAGTTACATCCGAGGTTTTGGTTTCTGTAGCTACATCAGAAATTGTCATCTCTAAAACTTTAGAAATATTATTAGCAATAAAATTAGCAATAATTGCATCTGACTTGGTGAGCTTATTTATACAACTACCAAAAATTGGAATAGCTAAAGCTTTTTCATCTAACAATGAGTTATCTTTAGTCATTTTAGCTCCAAAAAAACAGCTTCAGTACATCTTTATATACGAAAAATAATGGTCTTATAATATGAATTATTATTTTGCTTATATATTCTTTATAATACCTTTTTTTAACTAAGCCTGCCTTAATTTAAAGTTATTTTTTAAAATTTAAGGCTTTTTTAACCATAGTCCATGATGCAAAATACCTTTTAAATTCAAAGCATCATCTAAAAATAAAATATTGGCGCGTCGTCCTGCTTTTAAAATTCCAACCTTATCTAAAATTCCCACATTTAAAGCTGGATTATAAGTACAAGCACGAACAGCATCCTCAAGAGAAATTCCCATTGAGACTGCACTTTTTAACATTAAAAATAGATTGCAAACTGATCCTGCCAAAGTACCATCCTCTAAAGTAGCTTTTTTACCGCATACTCTTACCTTTTGCCCACCTAAGCTATATTCACCATCTTCTAAGCCCGTTGCCATCATTGAATCTGAAATCATAATGATACGTTCTTTAGAGAAAAGCTTAAACGCAAGTCTAACCATAGCCTCATGTATATGTATACCATCACAGATAAGTTCAGCCTTTACATTTTTATCTAAAGCCGCAGCGGCAATTGGACCTGGAGAGCGATGTAATAAAGGATTCATGGCATTGAAAATATGTGTCAATTCACTTGCACCACAAGTTATAGCTTCACAAGCCTTATCATAATCACAACAAGTATGCCCTAGCGATACTTTAACCTGTGATGAGACTTTTTTAATAAATTCACAAGCATTTTCAGTCTCTGGAGATACCACAATAACCTTAATAAGATCACAAGCTAAAGCTTGTAATTTCAAAAAAAAGTCTAAATCAGCTTCTTTTACGTATTGAGGATTTTGTGCCGCGGCTGCGGTCATTGAACTGGTGGTTGAGTTTAAAGTTCATGTCGGTAAAAG
>URKL01000117.1 GCA_900548485.1 uncultured Succinatimonas sp. | reverse complement strand
ATTTAAAAATTTGAGATTATTTTTTAAGAAAATAATTAGGAAGGATTCCAAATGGCGGATGGAGTGAGATTCGAACTCACGGAGGGCGAAAACCCTCGACGGTTTTCAAGACCGTTGCATTCAACCGCTCTGCCATCCATCCGCTGGAACGAGGTGTATTATACATGAGCTTTTTATATAATGGAAGAGAAATTTTAACAGATAATGAAAATTTTTTAAAAAATCCTCAAGATTGGTCTGAAGACCTCATGGAATACATGGCTAAAGCTGAAGGACTAGCGCTTACTGCTGAGCATCGTCTCGTAATTAAGACCGTTCAAGATTATTTTAAAGAATATGCAACCACTCCACCGATGCGTGGACTTATAACTCTATTAAAAAAACAAGGACATGAAGAATTAAATTCAATCACTCTTGCTACCCTCTTTCCAAATGGAGCTGCCAAAACTGCAGCTCGCTTAGCAGGTTTGCCTAAACCTGTTAAGTGCATCTAAAAAAACATCCCTAAGTTTTTAAGCTTAGGGATATCTATTTCCCAAATTTTGGATCTTCAACAATTCTGTAACTAATTAAATTCCAAAAGAATTAAGAAAGAAAAAATCATTAAATACACTTAACGCTTATTATTGCCTTGATAGAAAAGACATGCAGATTAAAGATCTAAAAGTCGAAAATCAGTTTCTCAAGAGAAAACTTGAAGCTTTAAAGAGATAGCTATAGCAACATAGCCAAAAACTTTGAATGTAAATATCGTTATATTCTTTTTAAAGCTTCCACAGACCCTCGGAAAAACAGGAATTAATAACAAGATAAAAGTACTAAAGCGGATAGCTTATGGTTTTAGGGACAATAAATATTTCTTTTTAAGAATTAAAAGTGCTTTTAAAGGGAAAGCTACAACAACATAACAAAAAGCTCTGAATGTAAATATTGTTATATTCTTTTCAGAGCTCCCACAGATCCTCAGAAGAACCTAAAAAAAGAGCTATTCTCTCAAAATTAAAGCTTATTTTTTCTCAATTTCAGACTTGTTTTCTTTTACAAGCATAGTAGCAAGACCTACTTTTAGATACATTATCATTGACCAAATAGTCAAAATGGTGGCAATAAACAACATACCTAAAGCTGCATAAATAATCGGATCGTTATAACGCCAAATCAATAATGCTAAAGAGATAAGCTGAATAGTAGTCTTCCATTTACCTACCCAACTTACAGCAACAGAGGATCTTTTACCTAATTCAGCCATCCATTCACGTAAAGCTGACACTGTAATCTCACGTGCAACAATAATCATTGCCGGTAAGCTTACAAACAGATTTATATGTGGGAAATAATCATTTACATGTACCGAATAGTATTCAACAATCAAAACTAAAGCTACACAAACAATAATCTTATCGGCAACAGGATCTAAAAAAGCTCCAAATTTTGTCTCTAAATGTAATTTTCTGGCTAAAAAACCATCTAAAAGATCGGTTAAGGCAGCAATCACAAATACTATAGCTGCATAAAAATTAGATAAAGGTGTTGGATAATAGAATAAAGCAACAAAAACTGGGATTAATCCTAGCCTTATCAAGGTCAAAATATTAGGTAAATTTAGCATTATTAGTCTCTCCCTATTTTTTATTTATTATAGATTATGGAAGCCAAAGAGGTCCTAAGAAATTGCGCTTAGGCAAATTAAATTCACAAGGATAAGTTACATCTACAAGATATAAACCATCAGGTCTTGCTGTTGGCCCGGCTTTAGATCGCTGTTGTGACTTAAAAGCTTCTTCAAACCACTTTAAGTCATGCTCACCTGATCCCACAGGCAATAAGGAACCCACGATATTGCGTACCATATGATTTAAAAATGCATTAGCAGCAATATCAAATATAATGAAAGATCCTTGGCGACTAACATTTATAAAATGCACACAACGATTTTTACTTGAGGTCTCATCATCAGCACCACAAAAACTTGCAAAATTATGCTCTCCTATAAGCATAGAGGCTGCTTTTTGCATAAGATCTATATCATAGTTTCCACTATAAATAGACACTCCGCGTTTTAAAATACCAGGTCGATGCTGAGTATTTTGTAAAATATAACGATAACGACGAGCTCTTGCAGAAAAACGAGCATGAAATCCATCATCAACATGACAAGCCCAAGTTACGGCTATATCATCAGGCAAGTTACCATTTGTACCTAAAACCCAGCTTCTATCTGAGCGCTCTTTATCGGTATCAAAATGTATTACCTGACCTGTAGCATTAACACCTGCATCAGTACGTCCGGCGCATTGAATTTCAATTGGACTTGCAGCTACACATGATAAAGCTCTCTCTAATTCACCCTGAATTGTAGTTTTAGTGTTTTGACGCTGAAATCCAAAATAATTCCAACCAGAGTATTCTATGCCTAGTGCAATTCGCACACAAAACTCCTTATCCTTTAAAAATTTTAAATTTAGCAATGAAATAAGTAATGAGGGTTACAGTAGCCATCGCCACAATTAATGCAGGTAAGCCTGAGACTACATAATGCACTAATAAAAACACAATCAGATTACGTAAAAGTAAAGTTGAAACGGCTAATGCAAAAAAAGCTCCCATATTACCGGCTTTTTTAAAGGTAATATAGCGATGTCCAAAATAAGATACCCAAAAGGCGCACAAAAAAGCTACAGTAGTAATAACATTTTCGCTTAGATCTGTAAAAAGCTCTAAAACAATAGTAATTGCTAAATCAACGACTGTAGCCGCTCCTCCCACAATGACAAAACGAATAAGCTCCCACATGCCTTTTTGAGAGCTTAAATTTTTGATACTATCAGACCTCATCGTTGTGAGTAACCCCAACTTTGGTGATCTTCATACCGCTAGGCAAATCTTTGTGTAAAGGCCCTGTAACCTTGGAGACAACATATACAGGTCTGCCCTTAATCTCCTCACTTAAACGCCCTAGATATTCTCCTAAAACACCAATTGAGATTAATTGCACTGCACCTAAGAAAAGTACTACACATAGAGTAGAAGCATAACCAGGAACGGAAACACCCTGAATCATTACCTCAAAAATAATCCATAACATATAGATTAAAGCCGCAAGACCTATACCGCCTCCGATATATGACCATACTCGCAGAGGTAACGAGGAAAAAGAAACAATGCCATCTAAAGCAAAATTCCACAATTTCCAATAATTCCACTTAGTCTGGCCGGCAACTCGTTGTGGACGCTCATAACCAACACCTTTGGAACTAAAACCAGGCCATGCATATAAGCCTTTCATAAAACGATTACGCTCAGGTAATTGACGCAAGGTCAATACAATCTTGCGATCGATTAGACGAAAATCACCAACATTTGAAGGGATCTTGACGCGATTTGAGAGTTTATTGAAGACATAATAAAATCCACCTGAGGTAACGCGTTTGGCTTCTGAGTCTTGAGATCTATCTACTCTTACACCATAGACATTATCAATACCTTCATCACGCCAAATTTTTATGAACTCCAATACCACTTCTGGAGGATCTTGAAGATCGACATCCATAGGTATTAAAGCATCGGCATCGATTAAATCTATAGCCGCACTCATGGCAGCTTCTTTGCCAAAATTACGTGAGAGTTTAATTAAACTAATTTTTTCCTCAGTTTCCTGCAATTTAGTGATAATCGCTACAGTATTATCTTTAGAGCCATCATCTACAAATACAATTTGTAAATGATCGTAAATTGAGGCTAATTTTTCTTTAACAGTTTTAACAAAGGTCTCAACTGTTTCATGTTCATTAAATACCGGAACTACTAAAGCTACGGTGTAATCATCTTTACGCGTATTCATAATTTTAGTCAGTTAAAAATTCGTGTCGCGACAATGGATTCTTCTTAAATAAACCACCTAAGGCGGTAGTAGTTGTTGATGATGCAGGATCTTTTACCCCTCGAGATTTAACACAATAATGAGTAGCTGTAATGGTTACAGCAACATTTCGTGTATTCAATAAAGTCTGCACAGCAACTAAAATTTGTTGCGTTAAACGCTCTTGAACCTGTGGTCTATGTCCAAAAAATTGCACAATACGATTTATTTTAGATAAACCTATAATCTTGTCCTCAGGAATATAGGCAACCTTAGCAACACCATCCATTACCACAAAATGATGTTCACAAGTTGAGGTGACCGTAATATTATTGACCTTAACCATCTCATCAAAGTGCATTTTATTTTCAAAAACACTCACCTTAGGGAAATTACGATAATCAAGGCCAGAGAAAACTTCATCTACATACATGCGCGCTACACGTATAGGAGTTTCCATTAAACTATCATCGCTAAGATCGAGACCTAAAGTTTTCATAATCTCCTGCATATGCTCAGCGACAATCAACTTCTTCTCTTGCGAGCTTAAACCATTATCAGCCCAAGGAGTCTCTAACCCTCTACTGATTAAGGCATTTCTAACTAAAATGGCCTCCGGGCTTAATTCACTATCTTGAAGCATCATATATTTGAACGTCCTTTTCCACTGAAAAATGTAAATGACGATGCTCTAAACCATACCGACGGCTTAAGTAAGCTCCTAAACGCTTAATTCCGCCTTGCTCAGAAGCATGATGTCCTAAAACAAAAACCGGTGTACCACTTTCTGAGGAAAAATGGTAAGTTTGTTCTTTAACATCACCTGTAATTAGAGCTTGAAATTGAGGAGCTGGATTATCATCTAACAAAAAGGATCCCGATCCGGTACAAACTGCAATTTTCTGTAATAAAAGATTAGGATCACAATTACCAAGAACCTCAACCTTAGTATCTAAAGCTAAAGAAAGCTTTAAAGCTAATTGCTCTACAGTCAAAGGCTCTGTTAAGAGGCCTTGCATAGCTATAGATTGCATTACCCCTTTTTGCACATAATCGATATCCTCAAGACCCACCAGATCGCTTATATAGCGATTATTACCTACAGTTAAATGTGCATCTAAGGGTAAATGATAGGCTAAAAGATTTAAATTAGCCTCTAATAGAGCATTTAATCTATCCTTCATAGTGCCAATAACCCGAAAATCCTGTCCACGCCAAAATAAACCGTGGTGGACTAATAAAGTATCAGCACCTTCTTCTACAGCCGCATCAATAGCCTCAAGAGAAGCACTAGCTGCGGTCACAATTGAGATACACTCAGAAAATCCTTCTACCTGCAAACCATTTAAAGACGGATCTTTGAATGAATCTGCCTCTAAATAATCGTTGATACAAGCCTCAAGCTCTCTAATTTGCATCAGTACTCCTAGTGGCTGACCACATTACATTTATAACCAGTACGGCTTTGGATCTCTGAGGCTAAATTTTTTGCAGCTTCACGAGAATTTGCAAACCCCGCATAAATACGAATTGCATTCTTGCCATTTACATTAATTACCTGGGTAACTGGTTTGTATCCTGACATCTTAAGTTTGGCTAAAACAGAATCCGCATTATTCTTGTTTGAGAACACACCCACTTGCAAAGCAAAATCGCCCTTGGCTTTAATATTATTGGAGCTTACGCTATTTGAAGTTGCGGTTGCAGGCTTACTCTGAGAAGTATTTGGCTTATTGTTAGATACTAAAGTATCGGTCTTATTTTGTCCCTGAGAGGTATTATGAGCTGATGGTAAAACCTCTTGAGACTGTGCCTTGTTAAATGAGTTTTGTGCACTCTGAGAATTTAAAGGCTGAGCATCAATAATAGCCGGTGCAGGCCCAAACATATTGTCATCAGGAACTTCTAATTCCTCTGGGACTTGAGAAGAATTACCTGCGATTAAAGGAGCATTGTTATTGTTAGGAACAGGAATAGCTGGAACATTGCCAGTTGAGGATAAAGTATCATCCTCAGGAGCTAAAAGATCGGTATAATCATGCTCAGCAGGGCTTACTAACTGCCCATTTTTATCTACAACTGCTCCCTGATCATTTACAGCAATAGCATTTTCATCCTGAGTGTAGACCTGACGCCTGCAACTTCATGCTGGTCATGGCGGCTCTGGTGGTGGCCATCACGCCATTCA
>URKL01000116.1 GCA_900548485.1 uncultured Succinatimonas sp. | reverse complement strand
GCAATATATAGAACAGCAGAACACAAGAGATTAGAAAAATGAAATTTTTCTAATCATCCCACTACATCCTTAAACTTAAATACGAGGTTTTGTGAGCCTAAATTTTGATAAATTTTAATTTTAAATGAAAAAAGCCTGTTTTCTTTTAAGAAAACAGGCTTTAGAAATTTAATAAAAATCTTTTACTTATTAGAGGATCTTAGCTAAGAATTCCTGAGTACGTTTTTGCTTAGGATGATCAAAGATATCCTCAGGAGAACCCTGCTCTAAAATAATACCTTGATCGACAAAGAGCACTCTATCGGCAACTTGTTTGGCAAAGCCCATCTCGTGGGTTACAACCATCATGGTCATGCCACTTTCAGCTAAAGATTTCATTACATCTAGAACTTCATTTACCATTTCTGGATCTAAAGCCGATGTAGGCTCATCAAATAACATTACCTTTGGATTCATAGCTAAAGCACGAGCAATAGCCACACGCTGTTGCTGGCCACCTGAAAGTTCATCTGGGTAAGCATCAACCTTCTCAGCTAAGCCCACACGATCTAACAAATCTTTAGCGATCTTTTGAGCCTCTTCTTTGCTCTGATGACGAACATTGATAGGGGCTAAGGTAATATTCTGACCTACAGTCATATGCGGGAAAAGATTAAAGTGCTGAAAGACCATACCCACTTCAGCACGAATCTCATTGATATTAGACTTGCGGGTAATGGTTTCACCATCAATAGCGATGGTACCAGAGGTAGGAACCTCTAAATAATTTACGCAACGCAGTAAGGTACTTTTACCAGAGCCTGAAGGTCCGATAACTACAACTACCTCACTCTTCTCTACGGTTAAATCAACACCCTTAATGATCTCATTATTACCGTAGCTCTTGTGCAGATTTTTAAGTTCAATCATGTGCATAATCTTAGACCTTGCGCTTAGGGTTAAACTTCTTTTCAAGCATGGACACTATTCTACTGATAGATAAGGTCATGATGAGGTAAATAATAGCTACCGCAGTCCAAATCTCTAAAGAACCATAGGTTGAAGCAATAATCAACTGTCCTTTACGAGTCAATTCCTCAAAGCCAATTACAGAGACTAAGGATGAGTCTTTGAGCATAGCAATAAACTCATTACCTAACTGCGGAATAATACGACGGAAAGCCTGAGGGATAATGACGTAGATCATAGTCTGATTCCAAGTCATGCCCAAGGAACGTCCTGCTTCCATCTGGCCTTTATCGATAGACTGGATACCAGCACGGAAAATCTCTGCAACATAAGCACCGGAATTGACAGAACATGCGGTAACAGCAGCCACAAAAGGCTCAATACGCATGCCTAAAATAGTTGGCAGAGCAAAATAAATAATAAAGATTTGTACTAATAACGGGGTACCACGGATAAAATCAACATAAATTTTAGCCGGAATACGTAACCATTTATAGCTTGATAACTCAGCAATACCGACAAACAAGCCAATGAGCACACCGCAGGCTACAGCTACAGCGGAAATTTCAATAGTAACTAGAGCACCAACACCTAAAAGAGGTAATGATGTCCAAATTAATTCTAAATCAAAAGGGAATGGCATAAGTGCTTTTATTTAATAAAAAGAAAAAACAAGGACACACACTGTCGTGTATGTCCTAAGTTGTCATATTGCAGAATTATTCTGCAACTTTAAACCACTTCTTGTGGATCTCAGTAAAAGTTCCGTTCTCACGGATCTTTTTAAGACCACTGTTGATGGCATTTAAAACCTCAGTATTGTTCTTACCTACAGCGATGCCGTATTGAGCACCGTCTAAAATCTCTTGGATTTCGACGTAATCATCAGAGTTCATCTGAGTTAAGAAATATAAATTTACTGGGCGATCATTCATAACAGCTTCACAGCCTTTAGCCTTAAGCTCCATGAAAGCCTCAGGAACGGTATTAAAAGCACCGACTTTACCTGAAATATTCTGTGCAGCAGATGCACCAGTAGTACCAATCTGAACACAAATACGGGAAGATTTCAAATCATCGATCTTCTTATATTTATCAGCATTGTCTGCCAAAATAATGGCTGAAAGACCTGAATTATAGTAAGGATCAGAGAAGCTTACCTTCTTAGCACGCTCTTCGGTAATGGTGATACCTGCAATAGCGGCATCAATCTGGGAGGTTAATAAGGCCGGGATTAAGCCATCAAAAGGCATATTTACGATCTCAATCTTATAGCCCTCAGCTTCACCAATTGCTCTGATGATATCCATATCATAACCTGTAGGTTCATCTGAGCCCTTTTGCATGAACTCAAACGGAGCGAAGGTGGCCTCAGTTCCAACACGCAAAACTTGCTGTGCTGAGGCAGAGCCCATAAAGGCAACGGCACATGCACAAACGGCTGCCGCAGATACAAATTTCTTAAACATTTTTCACTCTTCCTGCAATGAAGGATACGGTACTTAAGGCATAACAAGATCTCAAGTCCCGCTTGCTTGTCGCTATTGTAGCAATTACCAGCACACAAACAAAGTAATAATTTCTATAGGATATTATTTTTATGGCCTAGATCTAAAACACAAAAGCTGAAAATTATTTTTGAATTGTAATTTTTCTGTTTTAAGGAACAACTGTTTGATCTAATATTAAGTTATTGTAAAAACAATCAACTAATGGGAGTTTAAAGTGGCGATTAAAAATGTGGTCTTCGATTTAGGCGGTGTACTTATCGACTGGAATCCGCGTTACTTTTATAAAGATTATTTTAACGATGACCAAAAAATGGAATATTTTTTGGCTAATATCGCCACTTCAACGTGGAATGCACAAATGGATCGTGGCCGTACCTTCGATGAGTGTACTTTAGAATTAGCTGAACAATACCCTGAATATAGAGACGCTATTTTAAAATATAAAAGTGGCTGGTATTCCATGCTCAAGGGAGAAATTCCTTGTGGTAAACAAATATTTGAAGCAGTAAAGAATAGTGGCCAATATGTAATTTATGGTCTGACTAATTGGTCAGCAGAAACCTTCCCTTATGCTTTTGAACACTATAAATTCTTACAAGACTTTGAAGGTATTGTAGTATCTGGTGAGGAAAAGATGACTAAGCCTGAAAAAGGCATCTTTTTAACTTTATTTGAACGCTATCATCTAAACCCTGAAGAATGCTTATATATGGATGACAATATCCATAATATTGAAACTGCCAAATCCCGTGGCATGCATGCTTATCTGTTTACAGGTACTCCTGAGTGCCAGTCTCAGATCCTCAAAGCTTTAAAACTGAAAATCTAAACTTAGCGCCCCGATGGGCGCTTTTTTCATTTCTCCATATCAAAAATTAATATTTTTTATATCTTATAAATAAAAATGATAACTCCTGCTCAAACATTTTTAGATAAACATAAAATTGAATATAAAACTTACAGTTATGACTGCACTGTTGATCATGATTTTGGTAAATTTGCAGCTTCAGCTTTAGGTAAAGATGAAAATATAGTTTTTAAAACTATATTGCTTTGTCACGATAAAACCTATGTAACCGCTATAACTCCTGTAAATGCCAAAATTTCTTTAAAAAATGCCGCTAGAATTATGGGACTTAAAAGTCTTGAGGTAGCAGATCCCGCAAGTGCACAACGTATTACAGGTTTTGTGATAGGTGGAGTTAGTCCTTTTGGACAAAAACGTAGAACTCTTACGCTTTTATCTCAAAGCGCTATGCAATATGAAGAAATCATTGTCTCAGGCGGACGCCGCGGCTTTTCAGTTGGAATTAAACCTGAAGAACTCGTAAAAGTCTTAGATGCAAAGGTTGGAGATTTCTTAGAACACAAAGATCATTAACTCTAAGGCCACTAAAGTGGCCTTAAATTCTAAATACTCAAATTACGCTCACGTAAAAAACGAATAATTCCCTGCAAGGTTTCCTCAGAAATTATATGCTCAATACGGCAAGCATCACGTTCAGCTACATCTAAAGGAACTTTAGCTGTTTCCTGGAAAAATACAGTTAATATTTGATGCGTATGGAAAATATTTTGCGCTAAACTTTGACCTGATGGGGTAAATTCTAAATCACCATTATCAGCAATATGAATTAAACCTTTCTCTCGCAATAAACCTAAGCCTCGACTTACCGAAGCTTTGCTCAAACGCAATTCATTGGCAATATCAACAGCGCGTACAAGTCCACCATCGCGTCTTTCCTTTAAGACTAAGATAGTCTCTAAATAATTCTCTCCAGACTCAGCAATAGCACCTGTTCTAGGTGGCAATGGTTCTGGAACTGCATCTAAGGCGGAAGGAGCCTGACTTGACTTTATCACCATGATTATTTGATTACCGATACGTTAAGTTTATCACCCACAAGGGTTAACTGAATTTTATTGTTATGACCTAATGCACCTTTAGAAATCATACCTAAACGTACAAGCTCGGTTAAATCAAGCTTGGTATTTCCGGTCATAAGATTACGTCCCTTACCATCGGTAATAGTACCTAAAGTTGGGGTTAAAGGTTGCATTCCGAGATTACGTGTTTTAGAAATGACGCCAATTTGCTCTAAACGATTTATAAGACGATAAACCGTAGCAATGCCCAAATCAGGGACAAATTGTCTGGCCTCATACCATAATTCTTTTGGAGATGTGCACTGGCTATTAGTTAAAATATCAATAATATGCCGGCGCTGCACTGTCATACGCAATCCACTAGCCTCAAGCTTGCGTAAGGTGTCGTCAGTTAAAGTACCGACGTTATAGGTGGTATTCTCGTCCATGTTTGACCTTCTTAAGAATTGTCATGCATATTTAATATGTAGGCAATAAATTACAATTTCAAGATCTAAGAAGGAATTTTATTCCTAAACTTAAAATTTCTTTTGATTTCCCTCATCGCTATTGCATTGACAACAAGAACTCCCACTTTTCTTATCATTACAACAGCAAGATGAACCTTTAAATAAAGTTTTAAATATCCTTTTTAAGCCTAAGTAAGTTAACAATACAACTACAGCTAAAACAACATACAAGAAAAACTTAGATAACATTAGTACCCCTGATTTTATTTATAAAGTTACCATATGCTAACTATTTTTAATAAAAACTACAAGCACTAAATAAAACTAACGCTCTCCATCTTGAAGAGAACTTCCTTCTACAGTAAGAGTTACACTCTGATTACAAAAAATCTCTGTGTCTTATACTCTTAGCATAGATTTCTGTGCGCCTCACAGTATTTTATATGTATCGCTAAGAACGATATTCCTCCAACTTCTTCCCAATTATTGCTACTTAAACTATCTTTAAAGTGTAAATAAAAAGCCTAAAATAAAAATTGCCATCAAAATTGCGCCTATGATGGTCAAAATCTTCTTGCCAATCTTTACATTGAGCTCCAAATTATACTTTTTATCTAATTTTTCATGATCCAAACGGTGTTTAAGATCGTAAAGAGTACTATCACTTGACTCAACTTTACGTCCAATAATAGCAGGGATACCTGTAACTTTATAATAATAAAGACTAAAACCGATAGAATTTTTAATAAATTTAGTCTCAGTAAATTTTAAAACCACATTTCCGTGACATTCTTGCGTGAAATTAATCAAGGCCCACTTAGCAGCTTTAAGATTTCTACTTTCTGTACTAATGGAATGATTAGCTCTATCTAAAAGTTCATAGCCTTCAGGGATCCCTTCACGGCATAAACCAATTTGCTCAGGTTCTTTATAAAAGATCTTACTTTCATAAAAACCTTCATTCACATTCAAAACAATATTTACAGCCTCATCGCCCACGATCTCAAAATTGACCTCCATTGAGGCTTCAGCTTTTATCTCTGATTTAAGATCTAATAACGAAAAACTTAAAATTCTGCCGTCATCTGACTGAATGCGACCACTAGCGTTCTTCTCATCAATAGCTGTAATTATTCCGTGCATAGCTCACCTCTTTGAGCATTGTAACAAAAAGGTAGGCTTTTAAACACCAAGGTAGTACTAAAGCTCCTCTTTGCAATACACACTGTTGACTTCCTTCCCTTGCTAAAGCAAGGGGATTCCTACTGCTAGATATTACTA
>URKL01000115.1 GCA_900548485.1 uncultured Succinatimonas sp. | reverse complement strand
ACCGCCTCCCAGATTACTCAAATCGAAACCGACTGCAGGGTTTCACTCATAAAACCAATCTCGTAAGTTCCGTGTTCTTTTCCAAGTTCATCTAATTCATGGCAACATTCGATAGCGAGATTCTTAAGATAGATAGTTTCATTAAGTCTTGTGATTAAAGGAAAGATAATTTTAATATTACGACCTTTTGAGGCTAACAATAAAGCTCTTATTTCTTTTTTTAGTAAACGTGAACCTACTTCAGCGCCATAACCTTTGAGAGGTCCTTGATCGTCAAGATGTACCCTAAATAGAGGTTTTTTATCATCGGCAAAGTCAAAAGTTCTAGCTGTGATTGGCGCTGTTTTAGAAATTGGGTTAAAGAGTTTTAAAAAAGCTTTGGTCATTTCTTCTTCGGTAGGCTCATGATCGTAACCTAAGAATAAAAATTCTGAGCGTAATAAGCCTAAACCGTGAGTGGTATAGAGAGAATTTCCATTAAGTTGTCTAATTGCGCCAACAGCACCGGCAATAGTGACATTTATAAGAGAGTCATCATTAGCTTCATCATTGAAAAGATCTTGTTTTTCAAGCATAGCCTGAGCGGTATTTTCCTCAGGATCAACAACTAAAACTCCATTATTCCCATCGACTAAGAGTTTAGTACCATTTTCAATAGAGGTAGCACCTTGTACACCGAAAATTGCAGGAATTCCGAGTTCACGTAAAACAACACCGAGGTGGCCTGAATCTCTACCAAACTCTAAAATTACGGCTTGAACTTTTTCGATATCTAAAGATAGAAAAAGTGCAGGAGAAAGATTTTCTGCAACTATAATAGCGTTTTCTTTTAAATTAGGAAGAACTACAGTAGAGTCATCTCGGTTGTGAAGGGTGTTGATAAATTCAAGTAATAAAGAACTTAACTCTTTATTATCGTTTAAAAGTTCGGGATCTTTGCTGTGATTGAAGTTTGACAATTTTCCTAGTAGCACACTTTTGCTAGCGGTGACAGCAGAACAACCTTGATTTATAAGATCAATGATATCGTGTTTATTGCTTTTATCAGTTAAATATCCTGCCGCAGCGCCAAAGAGGTCGCGGACTCGATCTTGTCCAGGATTTACAATTTGTCTTAAGCGATTGGCAAATTCTGTACTTTTCTTTTGAAATTTGTCTATTTCTTCTTGGGGATCGAGAGCGTAAATATTAACCTCTTGGTTAAAATTTCCCGGTCTGGATACAGAAACAGCAGGAGCAAAACCAACTCCTGCGGCAATAGAGACACCCGACAAAGTATACATTTTTTATCCTTTTGACAGATTGTAACGTTTTTGCATTTCTAAATAATAGCAAGTTCCGGCGCATACTGCTGCGGGCGGTACCAAAATATTGAAAATTGGTATGGATAAAGCTACAGCCACAATCGCACCAAAAGTAAAAGTTGGAATAGAGTTGGCTTTAAGATCTTTTTTCATTAAGGCAAAAGAGATCTTGTGATTATCGTAAGCATAATCACAATATTGTAAACATCCCATCCAGGATGTAAGTAAAAACCATAATACTGGAGCAATTAAGTTGATAACAGGGACGAGGGTTAAAATAACACAAATAAAAGCCAAGGGCAGGAAGAAAACTTGTTTTTGAATTTCACGTTTTAAAATGCGCGGAACGTCTTTGATAATGCCCACAAAGCCCATATCTTCAGAAGCTGTACCATTAAGTTTCATTTCAATTTTATCAGCAAGCAGTCCGTAAAAAGGAGAGGCTATGATTGTGGCTACGGTTGAGAAAAAATAACAACTAACAAAAACAATAAGAGTCGCAAGGATGGCAGAGAGTATATAAGCCAAAAAAACTAGAAAATCAGGTAGTAACTCCACCATTTGAAATACCCAATCTTTGATATTAGTAAAGAGAAAGTATCCTACCAGGCTCATTAAAATCAGATTTATAGTGACAGGAATAATAATATAAAGACGGCATTCTTTTGATAGTGCAAGTTTAACTCCGCGGACTAGATAATTAAATGCGTCAACGACAGTAATTTCATTATGGGCAGAGGCGATCATACAAAGGCTCTCCTTTTTTTATATATATGATTTTTTTTAGGTTTGACCCTTTATATAATACATCAATAAATAACCTATCGGTTTTGTTCATTGGAGAGAATAGATGTCACTTAACGATTCTAGCGCTGTGATTTTGATCGTCGGTGCTTTAGCTGTTTTAGCTTTCGTGATTCATGGTTTATGGTTTTCAGGACGTAGTATCAATCGCAAGCTTGTAAAAGGAAATAAAGAAGATCAAGAAATCGTTAAGTCCGAGGGTGTAGGAAAGGTTCGGATTGTTACTGCTAAGGAGCCGTCGCAAAATTCTGAGATTAAGCTTGAAACCTATGGACAGATGCCAAAGAGCAATGCTAAAACCAATTTAGAGATTACAGATAATAATGCTCAAAAAGATGATTCAGAAATTAAGATTGTAAATGAAAATAGAGCTTTTGAGATAAAGCAAAATGGTTCTATTGAAATCAATATCATTTGTGATCAAGACAGACCGTTTAGGGGATTAGATATTCAAGAACTTTGTAATAAATATGGTTTTATTCGTGGCCCATATAATATTTTTTATGTTTATGAAAATCCTAGTGAAGCTGAACCTATAGTAGTATTTAGAATTTGTTCTTTAGAAGCTCCTTATAATTTCCCTCTGGATATGACTGACTATAAGACTCAGGAATTAGCTTTATATATGAGTGTGCCTTCTAAAGGTAAGGCTTTGTCTTATTTCAAAGCCTTAAGAATGGCTGCCTTAATTATTCAAACTCAATTAGGTGGAACCCTACGAGATAATTATGAAAAGGTTTTAAGTGAAGAAGATTTGAATAATCTTGAAGAGCAAATGAATCTTTATGATAATCCTGAGGTTAATATTTAATTATGGCAATTTCTTCACGTCAAGATTATTTAAAGTTAGTTGAATTATTAAATTCTTATGCCAAAGCTTATTATGTTGAAGATGCTCCTAAAGTTCCAGATGCTGAATATGATCATCTTTATTTAGAGCTTGAGCAATATGAGAGTTTACATCCTGATGATGAGGTCTCTTATTCTCCAACCAAACGAGTCGGAGGCACGGCTTTAAAGGAATTTTCCAGTGTAGAGCATCAAGTTCCATTATTATCTATAGGCGATATTTTTAATGAAGATGAACTTGTAGATTTTGACAAGCGCATGCGTGATTTTTTTGCTATCAATAATATTGAGTATTGTGTTGAGCCTAAACTGGATGGTTTAGCTGTATCTTTAATCTATAAGAATGGTCTTTTAGTTCAGGCTGCAACTAGAGGTGATGGTCGTATTGGTGAAGATATTACCGCTAACGTAAAAACTATTAAAGCTATTCCTTTGCATTTAAGTGGAGATAAATTTCCCTCATATTTAGATGTCAGAGGAGAAGTTTTTATGCCTCGTGATGGCTTTGAAAAATGGAATGAAAGAGCTAGGCAAACAGGAGGCAAGGTCTTTGCTAATCCGCGTAATGCCGCAGCCGGTAGTTTAAAGCAACTAGATTCTAAAGTTACAGCTAAAAGACCTTTAACTTTTAATGCTTATTATGTAGGAGCTTGTGAGGGGATTGTTTTACCTAATACTCAATACGAGCGTTTATTAGCTTTAAAGCAATGGGGCTTACCAGTTAATCCTTTAATTTTGAAAACTAGTGGTGTTCAAGGTTTAAGAAATTTTTATAAAGATATTTTAGAAAAACGTCCTACCTTAAACTACGATATTGATGGTGTGGTTCTTAAGGTAAATTCCTTAGAAATGCAGGAGAGTTTAGGTTTTACATCTAAAAGTCCTCGTTGGGCAGTAGCATATAAATTTCCGCCAGAGGAAATGCTTACTAAGCTTTTAAATGTTGAGTTTCAGGTAGGGCGTACCGGTGCGATAACGCCAGTAGCTAAATTAGATCCTGTATATGTAGGTGGTGCGACTGTTTCTAATGCAACTTTGCATAATGCTGATGAAATTAAACGCTTAGGAGTGCACATTGGTGATATTGTTATAGTTAGAAGAGCTGGTGATGTGATCCCGCAGATTTCAGGAGTTGTTTTAGATCGCAGGCCTGATGATAGTCAGGAAATCGTGTTCCCGCAATTTTGCCCAGAGTGTGGAAGTCGTATTGAGCGTATCCCAGGAGAGGCTGTAGCTAGATGTACAGGCGAATTGGTTTGCCCTGCACAGCTGCGTGAAGCTATCTTACATTTTGTCTCGCGAGAGGCTATGGATATAGAGGGGTTTGGTGATCGGATTGTGGAGGAGTTAGTTGCCTCTCAAAAAGTGCGATCCATTGCAGATATCTATATTTTAGATGAAAGTGAATTGGCAACCTTGGTTTTAGATCAAGGTGACGAGCTTAAATCAAAGCGCCTTTTAGGCCATGTTATTGCTAAAAAGTTGATTAAAGCAATTGAGAATTCAAAAAATGTGCCTTTAAATCGTTTTATTTATGCTTTAGGCATTCGAGAGGTAGGAGTTTCTACAGCGAGAACTTTAGCAACAAATTTTGCAAGTCTTGAAGATTTGATGAAATCTGATTTTAATACTTTGATAAATCTGCCGGATATTGGTGAGGTTGTAGCTAATCATATTCGTGATTTCTTCTTAGAAAAGCATAATATTGAAATCATTCAAAGACTTATTGCTCCATTGGGAAGTATGGATAAAGCTTGTGGCTTAAATATCACGGCTTTAAAACAACAAAATGAAATCTTTTCATTACCTCTTGTCAATCAAACTTATGTGATTACAGGTACTTTAGATTCTATGGATCGCAATAGTTGTAAAAATCGCTTATTGAATTTAGGGGCTAAGGTTGCAGGATCTGTTTCTAAAAAAACAACAGCGGTAATCTGTGGAGCAGATCCAGGGTCAAAATTTACTAAGGCTCAAAGTTTAGGGGTGAGAATTATCTTTGAAGAGGAGCTTTTGCCGTGGCTTGCTGACATTGAAAGAAAGACTAGCAATTAGCTCTAAATTCCTCTGTAGACTTTTAGCCTACAGAGGTTATTTTTTAAAGCTTTTTTTCGTCATTATCAATCGTAATTGCATTGTATTTGTAGTTAGTGGCATTAGTAGCTTTATGCTCTTTATTTGAAGCTTTTTTAAGATTCTCAGCATGTTCAACAGTTATAAGCAGGCCGTGATGATTGTCGATTTTATCTGATAAATAACCTGCATTGAGGCGTCTTAAAGTTTCAATGCGAGCTCCCGAAAGATTAGCTACCTCTGTTAAAGATTTTATATGATCAGCTACCTTTACGCGTTTGAAAGCGGGACGATTTTTGATGGTAGGTAAGCTTACATTATATTTTTGGGGATTTTTTAGAATATCCGCATAAGCACGAAAACGCTTTACATAATTACGAGCACCGCGACTTAGACGTATATCATCAGCAGATTTTATTTTAATGCCTTTTGCTAGTGCAGCATCACGAGCTTTTTTGATTCCATATTCGCCTTGATTATAGGCTGCAACTACTAACTCCCAATTAGCTAAATCTTTATACATTTTTTTAAGATATTTGACTGAAGCTTGGGTGGATTTAACAAAATCATAGAGTTCATCATAATTATGGCTACGATTGAGGCCTACAGCTTTTCCGGTAGAACGAATATATTGCCAAGCACCATGAGCTCCATTATTGGCACGGACATTAGGATTAATCCCACTTTCGATGAGAGGAATGGCAACAAGTTCAATAGGAAGGTCGTTATTTTTAAGTTCGCTTAGTAAAAAATGGACAAAAACTTCAGATCTTTTGAGATTATTTGTAACAGTTTTAGCACAGTAAGCTGCTAAAGCTCGTTCTTCAGCATTGGGGTTAATATTTAGTTTAAATCTAGATTTATCAGCTAAAGCGCTATCCCAGATATTTTTTTGAATTTCAGCTTCTATCAGCATTTGTTCGTTAGCTGATTTTGAATTTGTTTTATTAAAAGTCAAGCTATCTTGATTACTGCTGCAGGCATTTAAGGCTAACAGGGCAGCTCCTGGAAGAATTTTGGATTCGCCTGGATGGTTGCCAGCACCTTCGCC